>CBRGOK010000119.1:0-8859 GCA_967798035.1 uncultured bacterium | reverse complement strand
GAGGCCGAGACGGCGGCCGGGAAGGGGGTCTGGCGGAAGACGCCCCGGCCGTGCGTGACGGCGTACAGGTGGCCCGAGGACCAGAAGAGCTCGTCGACCGAGACGAGGCTCGGCCCCTCGAGCGAGACCGACCAGGAGATCCCGTCGTCCTCGCTGATCAGGACCCCGAGCTCGCTCCCGACGTAGAGCCAGTCCGGGTGGGCCGGATTGATCTCGACGTCCCGGAGCGGGACGGCCGGCATGCCGGAGGCCGCCGTCCAGGTGATCCCGCCGTTCGTGCTCCGCCAGAGGTTGTCGCTCGCGAAGCCGCCGAAGGTGACGAACACGCGTGAGGAGTTCGCCGGATCGATCGTGATCCGGGAGACCTTCCGATTCGGCAGGGGCGGGGAGGCCGTGTCGCGCTGCGTCCAGGCGGGGGAGGAGGCGGTCCCGTTCGAGGTCGAGTAGACGTCGCCGTTGTTGTGGCCGACCCAGATCACGGCCGGATTCCCCTGCGCGACGGCGATCGCCGAGATCCGCGAGGAGGAGGCGACCGGCGCCTTGATCTCCGCCCAGGCGGGCCCCGTCGTGCTGGTCAGCGCCGCCTTCACGTTGTTCGTCCGCCACAGGGAGGCCCCGCCGACGAGGAGGCGGTTCGCCTCGTTCGGATCGAGGACGAAGGGCGCGATGAAGTTCGCCGCCCCCGACTCCGCGTCGGGGATCTTGTAGGGGAGCGGCTTCCAGATGTAGGTCGACCCGTTCCAGTACTTCCCGTCGATGTACTCCGCGCTCGAGCCGCCGCTCGAGCTGCGGTGGACCTGGGCGCGGACGTACTCGCCGTAGTGATAGTCGGGGTCCCCGGGATCGCTCGCGCAGAAGCCGCCGTCGCCGCCGAACATCGTCGTCCAGGCGTTCGGGCCGCCCGCGGGGGTGTATCGCAGCGTCCCGTTGTCCTGGGTGCCGAGGATCACCGCGCCGGAGACGGGGCTGCGGGATCCCCCGTAGCCCTGGGTGATCGCGAGCGCGTTGTTCAGGTTCTCCCATCCGGAGAGGGGGGCGACGGCGTAGACGTCGTCCGTCTTCCAGACCCCCCCGTCGTTCCCGAAGTAGACGGCGCGGTTTCCCGCCCCGTCGAAGCCGGGGGCCTCGACGATCGCGTGGTGGTCGGCGTGCGCGCTCGCGGGCCAGGAGTACCACTGGCTGATCTTCGTGAAGGAGGATCCCCCGTTCGTGCTCCGGTAGAGGTCGAGTCCCCCGAAGATCACGACGTCGTCGGCGGGGTCCGCGTCGAGGTCGGTCGGGTCGATCCAGAGGGCGTTGTAATACCAGCCGGCGCCCCCCTGGCTCACGGTCGAGACGACCGAGTAGGTCGCGCCGCCGTCGAGGCTGCGCTTGAGCGTGCCCCCCCCCTCCGCCTGGAGAGCGTAGACGCAGCCGTCCCCCGCGCCGGTCCAGCCGCGGTGGTAGGCGAGCTCGACGCGGGCGAAGTTGGAGTTCACGTGCAGGCCGCTCGCCTCCGTCCAGGTGTTCCCCCCGTTCGTCGAGCGCAGGGCGCTCGTGAAGAAGGTCGCGTTCACCGCGTCGAAGTCGATGAAGTGGGCGACGACGAGGGAGGGGTCCGTCGGGTGGAAGTCGACGTCGAGGGAACGGCGGTTCACCCCGGTGTAGGCGGCGGACCAGAAGGTCCCGCCGTTCGCGCTCCTCCAGATCCCGGACCCGGTCGCGGCGAGGAGCGACGATTCGTCCGGGGAGAGGGCGAGGCGGTTCACCCAGTAGAAGCTCGGGTTTGCGGTCGAGGGAAGCTGGGTCCAGGTCGCGCCGCCGTCGACGCTCTTGAAGATCCCCGCCCCCTGGATCGCGTCCGAGTTGAAGAAGCCCTCCCCCGTCGCCGCGTACATCACGGAGGGGTTCGACGGGACGAGGATCAGGCTCGTGACGGCGAGGTTCCCCATGAAGTCGTCGACGGCGCTCCAGGAGGACCCGCCGTCCGTCGTCTTCCAGATCCCGCCCGAGACGCTCCCGGCGAAGAGGGTGTCGGGGTCGGTCGGATGGGGGAGGAGGCTCCGGACCCTCCCGCCGATGTTCCCGGGGCCGAGGACGGCCCACGCGCCCGCGGAGAGGCCGCCCGCCGTCTCGAGGGCGGCGAGGGTCTCGACCTGCTCCCGCGCCGCGAGCAGGGCGTTCTCGGGGATCGCCCCGTTCTCGTCCCTCCAGAAGGAGAGGCGCCACGACGCCCAGTCCTCCGGACTGTCGGGCTTCGGGAGGTGGAGCTTCCTCCGCACGCGCTCGAGGACCTCCGGCGGCATCGCGCGGAAGTCGGCGTCCGTGAGGCCCCTCGAGGTCCGGAGTGCGCGGACGTCCTCGACGGGGATCGAGAGGGATCGCGCCGTCCCCTCGTCGTCCGGACCGGGACCGGTCCCGGCGGGGCCGAGGAGGAGCAGTCCGAGGAGCCCGGCTCCGGGGGCGAGGAGGAGGAGGGGTTTCCCGCGCACGGCGTCTTCCGCAGGGGAAAGGCGATTGTCGCCGGGATCCCCCGGGGGTCCAGTGGAGGGGGGAGCGCTACCGGACGAGGGTGACCGGGCAGGGGGCGGCCTGGAGCACGCGCTCGGAGACGCTCCCCGTGAAGAGGTGCCGGCCCGAGGAACCGCGGCTCCCCATGACGATCAGGTCGTAGCCTCCCGAGCGCGCGACGCCGCAGATCTCCTCGGAGGCGATGCCGAGGACGACCCGGCGCTCCGGCGCGAGCCCCCGCTCGCGGAAGGGGACGAGGGATTCCTCGAAGACGTCGCCGGCGAGGCGCAGCTTCTCCTCCTCCGCCTCCTCGGCGGAGAGCGCCTCGAGACCGAGGGCCGTGATCCCGCCCCGGTCGTAGACGTGGAGGAGGGTCGTCTCGCACCCCACGCCTCGCGCGAGGTCGGCCGCGAACGTGGCGGCGCGGACCGAGGAGGCGGAGCCGTCGACGGGGACGAGGAGGCGGTGGATCATGGGGTCCCCTGGGGCTGGGCGAGGAGGGTCTTCATCTCGCGCACCGCCTCGCGCAGGCCGACGAAGAGCGCGCGCGAGACGATCGCGTGGCCGATGTTCAGCTCCTCGACGTGGGGGAGGTCCGCGACGGACGCGACGTTGCGGACGTTCAGGCCGTGCCCGGCGTTCACGCGCAGCCCCAGGCCATGGGCCTGGCGCGCCGCCTCGCGCAGGCGCTTCAGCTCCCGCTCGGTCCCGAGCCGGAGCGCGTTCGCGTAGGCGCCGGTGTGCAGCTCGACGAAGTCGGCCCGGACCGCGGAGGCCGCCTCGACCTGGCGCGGGTCGGGCTCGACGAAGAGGCTGACGAGGATCCCCTTCTCCCGGAGCCGGGGGATCGCCTCGAGGAGCCGCGCCCGGGAGGCGAGCACGTCGAGCCCCCCCTCCGTTGTCACCTCCTCGCGCCGCTCCGGGACGATGCAGACCTCCTCCGGGCGCACGTCGAGCGCGAAGGCGAGGACCTCCGGGGCGAGGGCGAGCTCGAGGTTGAAGACCCCCTGCACCACCTCCCGCAGGAGGCGGACGTCCCGCTCCTGGACGTGGCGGCGGTCCTCCCGGAGGTGGCACGTGATCCCGTCCGCCCCGCCGAGCTCGCACTCGACCGCCGCGGCCACCGGATCGGGCTCCCGTCCGCGGCGGGCCTGGCGCACGGTGGCGACGTGGTCGACGTTGACGTGGAGCTTCATCGCCGGGCGCAGGAAGCGAGTCTAGGTCGCCCCTCCGGGGGGGGTCAACGCGCTCGGCTCCGGCTTGCATCGGGGGAGGCCGCCCGGCACAAGACGGGCGCCCATGCGCATCATCGCCGGGGAGCACCGGGGCGCCCGCCTCCTCTCCCCCGAGGGGCGGACGACGCGGCCGATGCTCGACCGCGTCCGGACGGCCCTCTTCGACCGCCTCGGACCCCTCGACGGGGCCCGGGTGCTCGACCTCTTCGCCGGGACCGGGTGCCTCGGCCTCGAGGCGCTCTCCCGCGGGGCCGCCTCCTGCCGCTTCGTCGAGTCGGACGCCCGAGCCCTCGACGCCCTCAAGGCGAACGTGGAGAAACTCCGGATGGGGGAGCGCGCCCGACTCGTGCGGGGGGACGCCTTCGCCTTCGTGCGCGGCCTGCGCGAGCGGGCGACCGACCTCGCCTTCGTCGACCCCCCCTACGCCTTCCTCGCCGGGGCCTGGCGGCCCAGGACCCTCACCCTCCTGGCGGACCTCCGGGAGCGGACCCTTGCGCCCGGGGGCGTCGCGGCCTTCCATTTCCCCCGCGAGAGGCTCGCGCCCGAGGAACTGGCGCTCGTCGGACCCTCCGAGGTCCGCTCGCACGGCTCCTCCTCGGTCGCCCTGTTCCGCGCCCCGTGAAATCCCCCGTCCTCGACCTCGTCGTCCTCGGGAGCCGGATCTACCGGGAGGGGACCTTCGTCCGGGGGTGGATCGCCGCCCGCGGGGAGCGGATCGCGGGGCGGGGGGAGGGGACGCCGCCGGCGGCGCGGACCGTGATCGATGCGAAGAACCTCCTCGTCGTCCCCGGACTGGTCGACCTCCACGTCCACGGGGCGGGAGGCGCGGACGCCTCGGACGACGATCCGGAGGCGGTCGGGACGATGGCCCGGACGCTCGCGTCCCTCGGCACGACGGCCTTCCTCGCCACGCTCTATCCCGCGCCGGTCGAGACGCTCGCCCGGCGCCTCGAGCGGCTGCGGGCGCGCCGCGCGGGGCCCGCGGAGGCGGTCCTCCTCGGCGTCCACCTCGAGGGCCCCTTCGTGAGCCGGGCGCGGGCCGGAGCCCTCGAGACGAAGGCCCTCCGCCCCCCGAGCGCGCGGGACGCCGAGCGCCTCCTCGAGGCCGGGGGGGAGCTCCTCCGCAACGTCACCCTCGCTCCCGAGCTCCCCGGCGCGGAGGAGGCGGTGCGCGCCTTCGTCCGGGGGGGCGTGCGCGTCTCCCTCGGCCATTCCGACGCGACCTCCGAGCAGGCGGGGGCGGCCGTCGCCGCCGGCGCGCGCGGGGTGACCCACCTCTTCAACGCGATGCGCCCCTTCCACCACCGGGAGGCGGGTCTCGCCGGCCGCGCCCTCCTCGACGCGGGCCTGTGCTGCGAGCTGATCGGGGACCTCGCCCACGTCGGGGCCGAGGGGATCGACCTCGCCCTCCTCGCGAAGGGGGTGGACGGGGTCTGCCTCGTCTCCGACGGCCTGCGCGGGACCGGGACGCGGGCGAAGTCGTTCACGGCCGGTGGACGGCGCCACGCGGTGAGGGACGGCGCCGCCTACGGCGGGAAGGACCTCCTCTCGGGGAGCTGCCTCCCCCTCCTCGGGGCGATCGGGCGCCTCCTCGCCGCGCGGCGCCTCTCCCTCGAGGAGGCGGTCCGCCTCGCCGCGGGCAACCCCGCCCGGGAGGCGCGGGCGGAGGAGCGCGCGGGGGATCTCCGGGTCGGCGCGCGCGCCGACTTCCTGTGGCTCGACCAGGAGGCGGGATTGAAAAAGGCATTCCTAGGAGGGCGCGAGATTCCGGCGCTGTCCACCGGGTAAAGGCATCCCCCCCCGCGCGCCGAAGAGGGAGTCCCTCACGGAACCCAAAAGAGGCCCCAGTGGCGACCCTTCGAACGCGACGGATCCTCCCGACCCTCCTCGGTCTCCTCGCCGCCGCCGCTCCCTTCGCCGCCGCCCAGGACGACGAGGGGATCTTCGCCCCCTTCGCGCGGGAGCTCGGCCTCGCGAAGGACCCGACCGCCCCGCACGAGACGACCCTCGCCACGCTGCGGGGCAACCCCGACGCCTACCGCAACGTCCGGGTCATCCTCACGCTCCAGATGAACGAGCGGACGAACTTCTGGAACCCGTTCTTCACGCGGTTCACGCCCGACAACTACGTGAACTTCTCGGCGTGGGGCGACGAGCAGCGCCTGTGGGTCGCGGCGGAGTACGGGAACGAGTTCCCCCTCTTCTTCGTCGACCGCCGCTCGGAGCCGGCCCGCAAGATCCTCGCCGCCGAGCCGTTCCAGCGCTTCCGCGTGACGGCGATCGTGCGCGACACCTTCCGCGGCATGCCCTGGATCGAGGTGACGAAGGTGAAGTCCCTCTCGGAGAAGCTCGCCCGGGGCACCCTGGTCCACGGCGCGCGCGGCCGCAAGTGGATGGAGGCGGGGAAGTGGGCCCTCGCCGCGAACGAGTTCGACCGGGCCATCGCCGGCGACCTCCCCGACGCCTCCCGGGTCGGCCTCCTGAAGGACCTCTCCGTCTGCCACTACGCGCGGGGCGACCGCGACAAGACGCGCAGCGTCCTCCTCGCCGCCGCGGACCTCGACCCGAAGGACGCGGAGGTGAACGCGGCGCTCGAGGCGCTCCTCCTCGAGGACGAGGAGGCGGGAGCCTCCGCGCAGTCGATGCGCGAGATCATGGAGCCGGAGCCCGCGCCCCCGCGGCCCGCGCCTCCGGCCGAGTCGACCGACCACGACCACGTCGAGACGCCCGAGAAGGGTGCCGACGGCGGGACGACGAGCGACACGCCCCAGGGAAACACCACCGACCATCCGCAGGGAACCAACCGGGAGCCCGACGGAAAGTAAGGGGTAGGGGAACCGCGGGGGCGCGGGGATCGTACTTCCGCGGACCAGGATGGGGAGGGGGCCGGGAAATTCCCGGCCCCGTTTTCATTTCCGGACAGGAAAGGACCCGGGCGGGAAGGCTCCCGCCCGGGTCCTGTCGTCGTGTCGACGCGACTACGGCTGGATCGTGATCGTCAGGCCGTTCGAGAGGACGACCGGAGTGCCGAGCGGACTCGCGGGGTCGGGGAACACCGCCTCCTGGAGGTAGAGCGTCCCGCCGACGCCCGCGCCCGCGAGAGACGGGAAGACGAGATGTCCATGTCCCGCGTTGACGCCGGCCGCCGCGATCGATCCGGCAACCGTGATCGGGAAGTCGCTGAGGATCGTGCAGGGCCCGGTCCCGCCGAAGAACGCCTGGAGGTCGAGCGGGAAGGGGGGCCCGTTGTTCACGCCGATGATCAGGAGCGAGGCGGTTCCCGGCAGGGCCCCCGAGACGTGGGCCCCGAACGGGCCCGGGAGCGTCAGCCGCGCCGGGCCTCCCATCCAGCCGAGGGAGGGGGTCACCCCGCCGGTGCCGGCGCAGCCGCCCGGCGTCGAGGGGGGGAGGACTCCGCCTCGGGTGTCGCCCCGCAGCGCGCCGCCGCCGAAGCTCGTCGTGTGGACGTTGCAGTAAAACCCGGCCGTGTAGAGGTTGTTGATCTGCGCCGCGGTGAGGACCGCCGTCGTCCCGGTCGACGTCCAGGGCCCGCCGACGGGACCGCTGGGGGCGATGAGGCCGATGTTGACCGGCCCGCCCATGCACGGCCCGGGGTTCGTGTGGAGGTGGGCGTCGGTCGGGGTTCCGGTGATCCCGACGACCTTGATCGCCCAGGTGATCGAGTTGTTCGCGTTGACGACCGCGCCGAAGCCCCCGGACCCCGTGGGCGTCACGGGGAGGCACTCGTTCGCCCCGTTGAGGTCGGTCCAGGCGGGCGCCCGGATCTGGCCGCGGATCTCCCCGCCGCCGTTGTTCACCGTGTGGACGTTGACGTAGAGGGCGCCGGCGAGGAGGTCGGTCTTCTGGGCCGCCGTGAGGGCGGCCGTCGTTCCGGCCGCGACCATCCCGCCGGGCGTCGGGACGAAGGAGAGCGGGAAGAGGACCCCGCCGCTCTGCGTCGAGAGCCCCGGATGGATGTGGGCGTCCGTGACGAGGCTCCCGAAGCCGCTCGCCGTCACGTAGTAGGTGAGGGTGTCGTTCGCGTTGAGGAGGAACGACCCGACGCCGGTCGCGGCGGAGGGGACGGAGGGGATCTCGCTCGCGCCGTTCAACTGTGCGTTGTATTGGCCCTGGCCCCGGGCGGTCCCGGCGGCGAGGAGGAGGGAGAAAGAGAGGGTTCCGAATCCGCGCATGCTTCGCTCCTGGTTCGGTTCCGATTTCCTTGGGGAGGGTTACTACGGGTCCGCGCGCGGGCCGTGACGGCCTCGCGGCGGACCCTCTCGCACCCACGGGCACAAGCCTACCGGAGAGGATCGCGTCGGGCCACGGGCTGGATCGCGTCTTTGCGGAGGCTTCACGGGTGACGCTTCCCGCACGCGAAAAGTTCCCCGCTGGCGTTTCGCGCGACGCCCGGACGTCACTTCCCCCTAACGCCGGAGCCGATCGTCGGCAGAATGCACGCCCCGGCGCTGTCCGGTCCTCGTCGGTATCCACCCGGCCGGATGACTCCCCTCGCGCGATCCCTCCTCCTCCTCGTCGCGTTCCTGACCCGTGCCGCTCCGTCGCAGGAGGCGGTCGAGGGAAGTTCTTCGGCGGAGGCCTCCTGCGCCGGCTGCCACCCTGGCTCCGTGCGCGCGATCCTCTCCGGCGCGCATGCCCCCACGGTCGAGTCGACCGCGCTCGACGGGTGCGTGACCTGCCACGGCCCCGGGGAGAAGCATGCGCGGTCGAGCCGGCCCGCGGACATCCTCGGCTTCTCGCGTCTCTCGGCGGAACGGACGACCGGGTCGTGCGCCCTCTGCCACGCCTCCGAGATCCGCGCCTACCACCGGTGGGACGAGTCGGAGTTCAAGGAGGCGGGGAAGCGCTGCACCGACTGCCACCGCGTGCACGAGCCGCGAGGGGCGCGCCTCGCCGAGCGCGACCTGCGCCGGTTCCTGGATCCCCCCTCGCTCGCCGCCGCCGCGACCCCCGTCGGGGCGGAGACCTGCGCCTCGTGCCACGGGCGCCAGGCGCAGCGACTGGGTCTCTCCGACCACGCGAAGCTCGCCCCGGGGGGGGAGGACACGCGGGGCTGCGAGGTCTGCCACGGACCGGGCTCCCTCCACGCGGAGGCGAAGGGGGTCCGCCGCCT
>CBRGOK010000118.1:0-8866 GCA_967798035.1 uncultured bacterium | reverse complement strand
GACGGGAAGGGGGGGCTCCTCTCGGAGGGGGGATCCTCCTACTTCTCGATCTTCACGGGGGGCGCGCAGGGTCGGCTCTTCGACACGGGGGGACTCTCTTGGGAGAAGGGGCGGCGGCGCCGCACGATCGTCAACTTCGCCTACCTCGCCTTCTTCTTCGCCCTGGCTGCGTCGCGGATCGTCGGCCGCACCCTCCTCGAGATGCTCCGGGACCTCCTCGACATCGCGGGGGGGCTGGTCGCCCGGCGGCCGAAGCGCAAGTGGGGGCAGTTCGTCCTCCGCGCCCTGTCGAACGCGTTCTTGAACGAGCTCGCCGTGATCGGCGTGCGGGAGGAGGTGCGCCAGGGGACGCGCGCCCTCTACGTGAACTTCATCGGCTACGACAAGGCGGCCCACGCCCGCGGCGCCGTCCACCCCTACGCGCTCTGGTGCCTGCGCGAGATCGACCGCGACCTGCGCCGGATCTACCGGAGCCTCCACCGCCGCTCGCGCAAGCGCGACTACGACTTCTACGTCGTCTCCGACCACGGCATCCTCCCGACGACGCCGATCGAGGACGTCGCCGGTCAGGACTTCGAGAGCCTCCTCCTCGACGGCCGCCTCGCCTCGGGCGCCGGAGGGGGGAGCGAGGCCGAGGAGTCCGCGGCCGACCTCCACCGCTCGATCGAGGTGCTGACCGGGATCGGCCGGATCCTCCCCCCCGTGGCGCGCTTCCTCCTGCGCCCGTTCCACCGGCGCTTCGCCCGCGGGAGGTTCCGCTCGCCGGGCGCGCTCCCCTCGGAGCCGATCCCGCGCGTGGCGCTCCGCCCCACCGGGAACTTCGCCCATCTCTACCTCGTCGGCGCGCAGTCCCCCCTCCTCGCCGAGGAGCTCGAGGGGCGGGCGATCGGCCTGATGCGCGCCCTCGACCGCTCCCCCTACGTCCGCTTCTTCGCGATGCGCAGCGCGGACGGGGCGATCGTGCTCGGCCGGCGCGGGAGCCGGGAGCGCGTGCCCGACCTCCCCGCGGCGGGGGCGCCGGACCTGGGGCTCGACCCCTGGAAGATCCAGGAGATCCGGCGCGTCCTCTTCATGCCCCGCTCGGGCGACGTCCTCCTCTTCTCCGAGCGGTGCGACGGGGGCGCCTACAACTTCCAGCGCGAGTACGCCTCCCACGGCGGCCTCGAGCCGGAGGAGCAGGACTGCTTCCTCCTCCACCCCGCCGAC
The DNA here is from genome assembly GCA_967798035.1 of uncultured bacterium. Taxonomy (GTDB): domain Bacteria; phylum Planctomycetota; class UBA1135; order UBA1135; family JAKEFM01; genus JAKEFM01. The sequence continues at coordinate 7,660 of CBRGOK010000118.1, read as the reverse complement.
GCGGCTCCCCCGGGCTACGAGCTCTCCGCCGAGGCGCTCCACCGATTCTTCGCCAAGCGCTACCTCGGGCGCGAGGCCGCCCCTTCCCGGAGCGAGACCCTCGCCGGCTAGGGCTTCGCGGGCCCCGCGCGACGTCCGCGCCAGCCCACGGCGACCGCGACCCCCGCGCACAGGACCGCGATCCAGATCTTGCCCTCGAGGGCCCAGAGGACGCCGAGGCCGAGGAGCGCCGCCGCGCGCCAGCCGCCGACCGGCCCGAAGAGCGCGTCGAGGCGGGAGGCCGCGCTCAATCCGGCTCCCGCGCGCGGCGGATCGCGTCCTCGAGCGCCTTCGAGTCGACCTCCTCCTCGAACCGGGCGATCTCGCGGCCCGAGGCGTCGAAGACGAAGGTCTGCGGGATCGTCCGGGCGGACAGGCCGAGACTCTCCCAGAGGGGCTCGGGCTCCCCCGTGTAGAGGAGCGTCTCGTAGGGGAGGCCGGCGCGCGCGGCGGTCGCGCGCACCTTCGCCAGGGTCTCCTCGACCGGGCCCTCCTCGGTGAACCGGTCCCAGGAGACGGCGAGGAACCGGACCCTCCCCTCCTGCTTGCGCGCGCTCTCCGACAGGATGGGGAGCTCCGCGACGCAGGGGGCGCACCAGGTCGCCCAGTGGTTGACCACGAGCGGCTTTCCCCGCGCCGCCTCGAGCGCGGATCGGATGGCCGGAAGGTCGGCCGGACGCACGGCGGGCCCGTCCGTCGCGGACTGGCCCGCGCAGCCGCAGGATAGGAGGAGGAGCGCGACGGGCGCCCGCAAGCGCCCGCGGATCAATAGGCGCCCTTCGAGGCCCGCTTGATCGTGCAGCCGACCTCCTTCGTCGTCGGCGTGGGGACAGGCTTCCCCGCGAGGACCGCGTCGAGCGCGTCGCGGAGGTGGTTCGTCACCCCTTCGCCCGTCTTCAGCGGGGTCTTCGTGTTCGAGTCGACCGCTCCGATGTAGGCGAGCTTCCCGTCCTTCCCGATCACGAAGCAGTGGGGCGTCGTCTTTCCCCCGTACAGGTCGGCGACCGCGGAGGCGGGGTCGAGGAGCACCCGGAAGGGGATCTCCTTCTCCTTCACGTAGGCGGCGACCTCCTCCTTTCCCTCCGTCTGGTTCGAGTCGATCGCGAGGAGGACGACCCCCTTCGTCGCGTAGTCGCGGTGGATCTCCTTCAGCCGCGCGTCCCATGCGACGGAATAGGGGCAGCTCTTCGACCAGAAGTCGACGACGACGACCTTCGCGTCCTTCCCCTCCCCGCGGATCTCCTTGAGGCTCGCGGACTTGCCTCCGAGGTCCGTCAGGGTGAAGTCGGGGGCGGAGTCCCCGACCTTCGGAGCGGCGGGCGCGAGAAGGAACAGGGGGAAAGCGGCGAGGGCGAGTCGCATGGAGCCTCCTGGGGACATGCGCGCGGATTGTACGGATGGCCGGGGGGGCCGTAATGCGAGCGGTCCGGGATCGGCGGCGCCGGGCGAGGGGAAGCGCCAAGAGGGAATGGAAAAGGGCGCGGCCGGCGGCGGCCGCGCCCCACGAGGTCGACGGGGATCCGGATCAGCCCCCGATCGTGATCTTCGTCCCCTCCGTCAGCTCGACGAGGAGACCGAAGGGGGCCGGGAAGACGGAGGCCCCCTGCGCGAAGGTCGTGAACCCGATCAGGGTCGGGTCGAGCGGGAGCGGGAGGTCGATCCCGCAGCACCCCTCGCAGGGCGCGCCCGGAGAGAGCACCCCGAGCCCGCACGGGAGGATCAGGGAAGCGGCGGAGAAGGGATTCACCCAGAAGGTGCCGAACGGGCTCGGGAGCCCTCCGCACGGAACGGGCGTCCGCATCCCGGGGAGAGCCCCGCCGAAGTCGAGGATCACGAAGGCGATCCCGAGCGGGCTCCCGCCGGTGATCTGAAGCCCGAAGGTGTTCCCGATGATCGGCGGAACGCAGTTCCCCTTCATCTCGGGGATGCAGGCGGCCACGCCCACGGGGGCGTTGTTGTTCGCGTCTCCGTAGAAGCGCATCGTCCCCGTGTCGCAGGGGTCGATGACGCACTTCATCCCGGCGGGAGGCGCGGCGTTGAGGGTTCCGGCGAGGCAGACCCCCGCGACGGTCCCCTTGTGGTTCTCGGCGCCGATCGTCGCGTTGAAGGCGGTCGGGGCCGCCGGCACGAACGTCGCGTGGTCGTAGTGGAACTCGATCCGGTCGTTCCCGTCGCCGGGGACGACCACGTCGTAGGGGCAGGGGGGAACGGAGGCCGCGAGCGAGCCGGCGCTCCCCTCGAAGAGCTTCACCTGCATCGTGATGCTCCCCGCCGAGGGGGTGCAGTCCCCGGCGACCCCCGCGAACTTCCCGAAGTCGTGCCACTCGAACGTCATGACGCGGCAGCCCGGGGCGCCGTCGACCCGGTAGAACATCCCGGAGACCGCCGACCCCTCGAGGTCGTCCCAGAAGGGGGCGAGCGTCGCGTCCGGATCGCTCGTGCTCGGCGTCGCCGTGTTCGTGAAGTCGGCGAAGGAGGAGCCGCGCCCGAGGGCCAGGAAGCCGTTCGCGTTCATCACGGCGTTCTTCACGATCCGGCCGAAGATGTTGAACTTCCAGGGGAGCGGGATCGCGACCCCCATCAGCCCCGTGGAGTTGTTGTCGTCGTAGCAGGTCCCCGCGAGGCAGGGGGGGGGAAGGGCGATCGTGTCCACCAGCCCCTCGATGTGGCAGAAGGGCTCCTGGGGGACGAGGCTCGCCGTCGCCGAGTAGGTCGAGGCCGAGTAGGAGGCGGGAGAGAGGCGGATGTCGCAGGAGGGGAAGGCCTCGTTCGCGGCTCCCCGGTCCGTCGGCTCGGCGCCGCCGACGTTCAGCGTCGCGGTCGCGGAGGCGGCCTCGCAGCCGACGGTGGCCGAGGACGCGAGCGTGCCCGGGTTCGTCGTCTGGCAGGGAGTCATGACCGGAGGCGCCGTCGTCCGGTCGTACTTGAACTCGATCCGGTTCGGCAGCACCGCGTGGGTGGAGGCGTAGAGGACGCACTGGAACGTGAAGGAGCCGCGCGCCGTGAGGGGAGGATCGATCACGAAGTTCCCGACGCCGGTCCACTGGATCGTCAGCGTCTCCGCGAAGGGGGTCAGGTCGAACCGGTAGTCGACCGAGGAGCCCGGGACGAGGACGACGAGGTCGTCGTGCCAGGGGAAGATCGCGTCGTTCGGGATCGAGCCGTCCTCCGGGTGCCGGTTCGTGGCGGACGCGGTCCCCCCCGGCGTGAAGTTGAGCCACCCGTTCGAGCAGATCCCGACGGAGACCTTCGCGACGCCGTAGTAGGTGAACGCGAACCCCGCCGGGAACGGGACGATCACGGTCACGTCGTCCGTCGGCGGGAGGAAGGCGTTCACCGTCCCGACGAGGCCGACGATGCTCGCGAACCCGTTCGGGATCGGGTCGCTGCGGTACCCGGTGACCGGGGCGCCGGCGGGGCAGGGCTGCGCGGGCGCGGGGGGCGCCGCCAGGAGCGCCGACGCGATCGCGAGCAGGCAGGTCTTTCGCATGCGGATCGATCTCCGGAGGGACCTCGTTCGAGGAAGTCGCCGGGACGAGGTCCGACCCTCCCGGCGAATCCTGCCCGAGTCCCATCCGCGCACGCCGAGCCGCGCGAGGGACCTCCGCGCAGGGAACCTTCCGAGAGGACATCGTCCGCCCGATCCACGCGGTCCGTCAAGCGGACGGCGCGCGAGGTTCCTTGATCGCCCCCGGGCCCCCCCCTACGCTCGCCTCCGGAGTCCGCCGATGCGCATCTTCGAGCCCCACATCCACATGTTCTCGCGCGTGACGGACGACTACGAGGCGATGGCCCTCGCCGGCGTCCGCGCCCTCCTCGAGCCCGCCTTCTGGCTCGGCCAGCCCCGGCGCCACGCCGGGACCTTCTTCGACTACTTCGACTCCCTCCTAGATTTCGAGGTCCGCCGGGCGGCCGAGTTCGGGATCGAGCACTTCTGCGCCCTCTCCCTCAACCCGAAGGAGGCGAACGACGAGCGCCTCGCCGCCGAGGTCCTCGCCCGCCTGCCCGAGTACCTGCGCCACGAGCGCGTGCTCGCCGTCGGCGAGGTCGGCTTCGACTCGATCAGCCCGGCCGAGGAGAAGGCGCTGCGGGCCCAGGTCGAGATCGCCGCCTCGATGAAGCTCCCCCTCCTCGTCCACACCCCCCATCGCGACAAGCGCCGCGGGACGGTCCGGACCCTCGAGATCGTGAAGGAGATGCGCTTCCCCCCCGAGCGGGTCCTCGTCGACCACAACACCGAGGAGACGACGCCGCTCGCGCGGGGGGCGGGATGCTGGGCGGGGCACACCGTCTACCCGAGGACGAAGCTCTCCGCCGAGCGCTTCGTCAACATCCTCGACGAGAACGGGCTCGAGGGGATGCTCGTCAATTCCTCGGCCGACTGGGGGGTGTCGGACGCCCTCAACGCGGCCAAGTCCGCGCGCGAGATGCTCCGGCGCGGCTACGGCGAGGACCAGGTGGACAAGGTCGTCTGGCAGAACCCGGTCGCCTTCTACTCCCAGTCGGGACGTCTCCGTCTCAAGGCGGCGGGCTCGGAGGTCCGCAAGGAGGGGGGCCCAAATCAGAACGCGGATCAGAAGAAGATCAGCGTCGCCGCGAGGTTGGAGGCGTCGTAGGGCGGGACCCCGGCCGGGGGGATGCACACCGACTGGAAGTAGACCGTCGAGCCGGTGAAGCCGGGGGGAACGTAGAGGACCGAATCGGCCCGCCCCTGCGCGGCGTTCGCGACCTGCGGCGGGAGGAGGAGGATCTCCGAGAAGGAGTTCCCGAGGTCGAGGTCGACGACTCCGGGGAGGAGGGAGGGGAGGTTCGAGAAGCTGAGGATCAGCAGGACGATCCGGCCCGGCGCCGTGAAGGTCTGCGCAGGCAGCGTCCCGTAGGAGGCGGCGAGCGGCGGGACGAGCAGGACGGGCGGGTCGGCGGCGGCGACGTCGATCGACAGGGCGTTGCTCGTTCCCCCCGGGCTCGTCGCCGTCACGATCGCGGGCCCGAGCAGCAGGCCCGGCGGGAGGAGGAAGGCGATCTGGGCGTCGCTCACGGAGGAGAAGATCGCGGAGGGGACCAGGAGCCCCCCGACGCTGACCGAGGTGACGGGGCCCAGGCCCGCTCCCGAAAGGGTGACCGTCGGCGTCGGGACGCCGGCGACGGGGACGGTCGGAGGGGCGAGGGTGGCGAGGACCGGGGCAGCCGGGAGGGCGATCGAGACTGGCCAGGCGTTCGAGAGGGTCGAGCCGGTCGTCCCCGGCACCTTCACGAGGAGGTCGCCGCTCACCGGGACCGGCGCGAGGCCCGGGATCGTGACCGAGATCGAGGTCCCTCCGCCGGAGGAGTCGAGGGGCCCGACGATCCGGGGCGCCGGGATCCCCGTGCCGGCGGTGAACCAGACCTCGTTCCCCGAGGCGGCGAAGTTGAGGCCGGCGATCGCGATCGTCGCGCCAGGAGCCGCCGCCCCCGAGAGGCCGGTGATCCTGGGCTTCGCGGGATCGGCCGCCCCGTAGATCGCCTTCGCGCCGTCCCCGTCGTCCGTCGCGATCGATCGGTCGGGGACACCGTTGCCGAGGACGGCCGGGAACATCGTCGCGGCCGAGTCCGCACTGTGGCCGAGGCCGAGGGCGTGGCCGAGCTCGTGGACCGCGACCCCCTGGATGTCGAAGCCGGCGATCCCGCCGCCCGGCCCGTCGTCCCAGGTCCACTGGGCGTCGTCGAAGAGGATCTGCCAGTCGGTCCCGAAATAGGTGACGGCGAGGATCCCGGGCCCGAGGGTCGTCGGGGAGGCGGCAACCGTCTTCCCGGGGAGTCCGGAGATCCCGGCGCTTTGGAAGGAGTAGTCGAAGTTCGCGAGGGGGTTGTCGACGGCCGGGGTGTTCCCCGGATCTCCGCCGAGTGCCCCCTGGGTCGGGTCTCCGCCCCCAGTGGGGCCATGGCGCCAGCTCCCCCATTCGACCGCAGCCTTCCAGACCGCGAGGATCGCCCCCGACGCGCCCGGGAAGTTCGCGCTCGGGTTCGCGTTGTCGTTCGCCGTCACGTCCGAGAAGGTCGAGGGGAAGACGACGAAGCCCCGATGCCCGACGGGGAGATCCCCGCCGAGGAGGGAGTAGCCGGGCAGGGGGTGGGGGCGGGCGAGCGCCGCCGCCCCCGCATGGGAGAGGGCGTGGAGCCCTCGCCGCGGCGGTCGCGATGTCAGGGGAGGGCCAGGGGTGGCCCCAGTCTAGGCGCCGCCGCGCGGGCGCGCAGGGGGGGAGTTGATCCGGGTCCCTACAATCCCCGCCTCCCCTCGTCCGTGGCCTCGCCCCTCCTGATCCTCGCCCTCTTGCTCGGCGCCTTCCTCTCCCTGGCGAGCGCCCCTCGCCCGAGGCCGAGGGGGCTTCCCCAGGAGAAGGCGGGCCGACTCGACTGCGCCTCCTGCCACGCCGAGATCCACGCCGAGTGGGAGGGATCCCTCCACGGCCGCGCCCGGAAGGACCCGATCTACCAGGCGGCGGTGAAGAAGGTGACGAACCCCGCCTCCTGCTACCCCTGCCACGTCCCGAAGCCTCTCCACGAGTCCGGGCTCGGCAACCTCCCCGTGGCGAGGGAGGACGACCGGGACTCCGGCATCCACTGCGACGCCTGCCACCTCGGGGCCGACGGCGCCTACCACGGGCCTTTCGGGGGGAAGGCCTCGGCCCACGGCTCGACGGCGGATCCCCTCTTTTCCGACCTCCTGAGGACGAACTCGCTCTGCGTCACCTGCCACTCGACCCGGATCGGCCCGGTCCTCCCTCTCGGGAAGGACTTCGAGGAGTCGGGGGGGACCGCGAAGGGCCGATCCTGCGTCGGCTGCCACATGGAGCCGGTCGAGCGGGCGGCGGCGACCGATGCGGGGCTCGCGGAGCCACCGCCGAAGCGTCCCGGCCGCAGCCACGCGCTCCACTCCCCGCGGGACGGGGCGTTCGCGCGGAAGGCCTTCGCCCTCGAGGTCCTCCGCTCGGGCAGGCAGGTGCGGGTCCTGCTAAAGAACGAGGCGGGCCACCGGGTCCCCGGACTGACGACCCGGGAGTTCCGGGTCAAGGTCTCCCTCCTCTCCTCGTCCGGGTCCGAGGTCGCCTCCCGGGAGGAGGTGATCGACCACCGCGCCTTCCTCCGGGTCGATCACGACCGGGAGATCCCCCTCGAAGCCCCGGCCGGCGCCGTGCGGGTCCGGGTGAGGATCGTCTGCCGCCAGCCCGAGGGGGGGGAGACCCCCGTCCTCGAGGAGATTCGGGACCTTTGAACCCCCGGAGAAGTAACCGGGGGGTGTTTGTCCGATAAGAGGAAGGCTCTCGGAGAGCGCTGCCGCATGGACATCGGGACGGGCCCTCCCCTCCTGCTCGGCTCGCTCGTCGCGGGGATCCTCGCGGCGGGCGCCGCGCAGAGCCGTTTCCCGAAGTTCGACGCCTACGCGCAGGCCTACCGCGGCGGCCGGATCCTCTACCTCGAGACGGGGGGAGGGAGGCAGGGGGGGGCGATCCTCGACACCCTGGGGCCCGAGGGCCGGCTGGCGCGCGCCCTGGGGGAGCTCGTCTCCTCCGACACGCCCGAGGCGGCGCGCCGCCTCCTCACCCTCTCCTCCATCTCCTTCCACGACGATCCCGAGGCCGAG
>CBRGOK010000117.1:0-8876 GCA_967798035.1 uncultured bacterium | reverse complement strand
GTCGAAGAGCGGTCCGAACCGGTTGTCCCAGCGGCTCCAGGACCGGACGCGGACCCGGTCGCCGTCGCGCTCGATCTCGGGCGCCGCTCCCTGGTGGACCTGTCCCGACTGGGAGTAGGGGACCGGGGCGAGGGTGGCCCGGTGCTCGTGCGCGAGACGGAACCACGCCCGCTCCTTGGGCGCCCCTCCCCCGGGGAACGCGTAGGTGTTGAGGGAGAGGGAGAAGGTGGGCCGGTCGGGGAGCGCGGCGTCCTCCACCCGGAGCAGGACCGGGACCTCGATCGTCGTCTCCACGCTCTCGAGGAGGAGGCTCCCGTGCCGCTCGCCGGGCGGGGCCGTCGGCGGGACGAACCACTCGAGATGGACGAGCCCGAGTCGGGCGCCCGGCGCGGAGGGGAGTGCGCGGAGGTCCTCGCCGAGGGGGACGAGCGGGTCGGCGAGGGAGCCGTCGGGGCCTGGGACCGCGAGGGCGAGGAACGCCTTCGGCTCGGAGCCCTCCGGCCCGCGCATCGCGACTCCGAGGAGCGGGGGTTCCCCGCTCCAGGAGAGCGCGAGGGCGACCCCGACATGTTCTCCCCTCGCGGCGCGCAGATGCAGCGCCGTCCCGTCCCACTCCGGCGCGGAGGCGATCCCGGAGGGTTCCCTGGAGGGATCGATCGCCACCGATTCGGGAAGGATCGTGAAGCGCGCGACGGTTCCGAGGGGAGCCGCTTCTCGGCTCCGGTTCTCCCCGGAGGGGGGGAGGGGAAATGGCGCGTCCCGGATCGGATCCCTGGTCTCCACGACCGGCGCGGCCGCCGCCGGCCTCGGCTCGCCGGGTCCGGTCCGCACGAGGAGGACGGGGCCCGCCTCGGGCGTCTCCCGGCTGAAGAAGTCGTTGTTCCAGCGCGTCTGCCCCTTCTCGTCGGAGAGGGCGAGGCCGTGCGAGCGGCCGGCGGCGATCCGCTCGACGAACTCGGGGGGGATCGGGACCGAGACCGCGCCCCCCCCCTCGGTCGCGGACTCGACCGCCCGCCACTCCGACCCGCCGCGGCCGAAGGTCGAGCCGAGGAAGTCCCCGGCGGGCCAGGGCCCCGATCCCGTGTCGAGGAACGAGACGCCTCCGGCGCGGGGCTCCGCGTTGCCGTCCCCCTCCTTCCAGGGGACGGAGACCGTGGACACGCCGAGGGTCTTCACCTTCAGGGGTCCCGCGGGGCGCAGGATCAGGCGCGCCTCCGCGACCTTCCGTCCCCGCAGCGCCGCGGCGTCGAAGTCGAGGAGGAGGACGTGCTCGATCCCCTTGAGCCGCAGCCGTGGGGAGGCGCCAGTGTTGAAGGTCCGCTCGGATTCGTGGATTCCGATCGAGGCGTCGGCGCTCGCGGGGAGGCGCAGCTCCTCCACCGTCTGGGGGGAGGCGCAGAGGAGAGGGAGGAGGATCAAGGACGCGCAGGATCCGCTGCGGACCCCATGCGCATCAAGCCGGGGCCGGGGAACCGGGGGTCGCGGCCCCGACCCCCGTGTTCGGGGAATCGGGACGAATCCGAGGAAAGCCGCGACGGCCGTCATCCGGACCGGCCTCAGGCGCTACTCCGGTTTGCCCTCCGTTGAGCGCCCGGGCTAGAGTGCAGGGTCGATGCCCGAATCCGCGGCGCTCAAGGAACCGCTCGGCGAGAGAATGCCGGGCGCGTCCCGGCGCACCGTGGGGGCCGTGAAAAGGCGCTCGTTCCCGAGCGCCGGGGAGCGTGACTGATGGCCGGGTTGCCCAAGGTGCCCCGCGGGAGCGGGGAGCATCCGATCGCGCTCGTCGCGATCACGTCCACGAAGCTCGATGCGTCGAAGGCTTTCTACGCGGCGCAGTTCGGCTGGGAGATGATGCCGCTGTCGAGCGAGGCCTGCGCCTGCTCGACGCAGGCCGGCCAGGCGGTCGCCCTGCGCGCCGGCAATCCCAAGGGCTTCCCGTCGATGGTGCCGTTCGTCGCCGTGGACGACGTGGACAAGGCGCTCGCGCGCGCGGTCGCGGGGGGCTGCACGGTCGAGAAGCCAAAGTGGAAGGTGCCGATGGTGGGGGACCTGGCGCGGTTCACGGATCCGTCGGGCACGATCTGGGGCCTGACGAACTCCGCCGAGACGAAGCCGCGCGAGCCACTGCCGCAGGCGCTGGGGGACGGCCCCAAGCCGCCGCCCGGATCGATCTGCAACGTCGAGCTGTACGCCCGGGACTTCGCGCGGTGTGCGCAGTTCGTGCGCGAGCAGTTCGGCTGGCAGACGCTCGAGTCGATGCCGAGCTACATGATGTTCGACGCGGGCGCGGGAATGGGCGGCGTGTTCCAGTCGCACACGCCGTCGCTGCCGGCGGTGGCGTACGTGTACGTCGAGGACGTGAAGCGGAAGCTCGCCGCGATCGAGCAGGCGGGCGGGAAGCGCACGGGCGATCCGATGTCGATGCCCGGGATGGGCACGTTCGGCTACTTCAACGATCCGACCGGAACGGCGATGGGCCTGATCGGGCCCTAGGCGGCGAGCGCTGCAGTCCCTCCATCGCGCGACGTAGAGCGCGTCGCCGCCCGCGAGGTCGACCCGTGGGACGCGCATGGGGGCCGCGGAGAACTCGAGACGACCGCGAGCGACCGGTCCCGTTCCGAGGAATGCCCGCAAGGCAGTCTCGACCCGCTCGGGCGATGATGGGCGCCGACACTTGGCCGGCGCCGGAGCGCTCAGCGCTCGAGGTGCCGGAGCGGGACGGCGAAGCGGACCTCGAGGTCGTAGGTCTCCTGCTCCCCCCTGAGGACCGCCTCCACCCGGCCGGCGAGGAGCCCGCCGGCGGTCGAGTCGATCCGGAGACGCGCGAGGTGGACGGTCGCCCCCTCTCCGGGGAACTCGTCCTCGCGGAGGTCCTCCATCCCGACGCGGAATCGATCGAGGCCGGTCTCGAGGCCGGCCATCGCGTCCGGCGAGGGGGAATCCACGGTCCAGGAGGTCGAGAGGTCGAAGGGGCGGGAGCGCGTGCGCTCGAGCACCAGGGCGAGCCCGCCTCCCTCGCGCCGGCGCGCGAGGGCTCGGATGTCGGGGATTTCGCGCGAACGAGCGCCCGGACCGGGGGGCCGGAAGGCGATCACGTCGAGCTCGGCCGGGCAGTCGAAGGCGACCTCGACGTCGAAGATCTGCTCCGGGGCCCCCGCCTCCTCGGGGAACCAGACTGCGGCCGCGCGGAGCGTCCCCCGCACGCGCCCCTCCCCGGCTCCTTCGATCTCGAGCCGGCTGGCGGACCAGTTCTCCGCCCGCAGGTCGATCGCGGGAAAGGGGGGCGAGGCCGGCCGCGCGGAGAACCCCTCCGGTTCCTTGGTCAGGCCGGCGAGGTCGCCGAGTCTCGCGACCTCGGCTTCCCAGCGCGCGGCGAGCCGCCAGGCCTCCCCGGACGGCCGCCCGAGCTCGAAGGAGCAACGGACGGCGCGGGTTCCCGCCCGGAGCGCGTCGAGATCGGCGGGGTCGAGTGGGCGGTAGACGAGGACGAGGTCCCCGCGCGCATCCGCCGCCGCGGACGCATCGGGAACCGCGACCGCGTTCCACTCGACGGCGCTGTCCCGGGCTCGCGGCGACCACCGCATCGCGCCGCGGCCGCTCGAGCCGCCGAGTCCCTCCCGCCGCTTCCAGACGACCTGCGCCGTGCCGGTCCCCTCCGCCCGTCGGACGAGCGAGAGGGAGAGCCAGGGGACGTAGGTGATCGCGACGAGGGAGACGAGGAGGCATGCGATGAAGGGGACGGAGGCCCGGTAGACCTCGACGAGGGGCCTGCGGAAACGGAGGCTCGAGATGAACAGGTTGATGCCGACCGGAGGCGTCGAGTAGCCGATCTCGAGGTTCGTGAGGAAGACGATCCCGAGGTGGACCGGGTCGATCCCGAACCGGAGCGCGATGGGGAGCACGAGGGGGACCACGACCAGGATCGCGCTGTAGATGTCCATCAGGCAGCCGACGACGAGGAGGAAGGCGTTCAGCGCGAACAGGAACGCGACCTTGCCCGTGAACGCCTCCCCCATGGCCGCGAGGATCTTCCGCGGGATCTCCTGGTCGGTGAGGAAGTTCGTCAGGGCGAGGGCTCCCATCACGACCGTCAGGATGCCGCCGACGAGGACCATGCTCTGGACGGTCACCCTGAGAAAGCTCCCCACGGCGACGTCGCGGTAGACGAAGACCTCGACCAGGCTGACGTAGACGGCCACCAGGGCGGCCGCCTGGGGGACGGTCACGAAGCCGCCGTAGATCCCCCCGACGAGGAGGAACGGGATCGGGAGCTCGTACCTCGCCGCGAGGGCCGCGCGCAGGACGCGGCGGGGCTCGAAGGGCCGGCGCTCGCGGGCAGGGGCTCCCCTCGAGACCCACATGCCGTAGCCGGCGAGGACGGCCATCAGGAGGACTCCCGGCAGCGCCCCCGCCAGGAACAGGGTGTCCACGGGCACCGGAGCGATGCTGGAAGCGATCAGCGCGTAGACGATGAGCGGAAGGGAGGGGGGGAAGAGGAGCCCGAGGCTCCCGCCGGTGGTGACGAGGCCGAGACGGAACGGCTCCGGATAGCCCTCCCGCGCGAGCAGCGGCAGGAGCAGGCCGCCGAGCGCGATGATGGTCACCCCGCTCGCCCCGGTGAACGCCGTGAAGAGGGCGCAGGCGACGATCGTGACGATCGCGGCGCCGCCGGGGAGCCAGCCGAGGGCCGCGCGCGAAAGCTCGACGAGCCTCGCGGGCGCCCGGCTGTGGGAGAGGACGAACCCCGCGTGCGCGAAGAGCGGGATCGTCAGGAAGATCGGGTTGTCGACGATCTTGTCGAAGATCTCGACGAAGATCACGGGGGCCCGGAGGCCGACGGCATGCTGGCCGACGAGCGTCGATCCGAGGATGACGAGGAAGAGCGGCAGCCCGAGGAGGGCGAGGACGAGGAGGAGCGCGAAGCCGACGAGGGTCACGGCGCGGCCAGGCCCGCTTCCTCCTCGGGGCCCGCCCCCGGGAGCGCGGATTCCCGGGGAAGGAGGTCGCGGCCGAGGAGCGCCTCCCCGAACAGCAGACCGAAGCGCCAGGCCATCGTCGCGAGGCCGAGGGGGAGGATGAGCTTGGCCCACCAGGTGGGGAACCCGAAGCCGGTCCCCCGGTGGACGAAGAGGACGTCGGACCGCGCTCTCGACTCGCCCACGTACTCGAGCGAAACGGCGAGGAGCGCGAGGAGGAGCCCGGCGGCAGCCAGGTGGACGGCCGCGGCGGCCGGGCGCTTCCAGCTCGCCGGCACGACCTTCTCGAGCGCTTCGATGGTGATGTGGCGGCGCCAGCGCGTCGCGAGACTCGCGCCGAGGAGCCCGATCCAAAGCACGGAGGCGCGCATCAGGGCGTCGAGCCCGTTCGAGAGCGCGAACGCGCCCGCGACGAGAAGCAGAAATGCGCCCGCCAGCATCCCCCTCGATCCCCGGCCTCCGGGGGCGGGTCGCCCGCGGCGCCGGGAGGCGAGCGCGCTCGCGGCTCCGAGCGAGAGGAGGCCCAGGCCTGCCGCGAGGAGCCCGAGGCGGAACCCGCCCGAGGCGGCGAGACCGACGTTCTGGGCGAGGACCTGCGCGAACCCTCCGGCGACGAGCGCCAGGAGCAGGGCGCAGAGGAGCGCCGACTCCAGGCCCGCGATCCAGGCGTCGATCCGCGCGAGACCGCGAAGGAGGCTAGCGAGGCGCGCCACGAGGGCTCCGGGCCTCGGCGAGGAGGTCCCGGAAGCGGGCGAGCAGCGCCGCGTCGAAGAGGCGACCGGTCATCGCGGCGGCGATGCGCTCCCGCGCCTCGGCGATGACCCGCTCCTGCGCCGGGTCCGGCGAGAGGAACTCGAGCCCCTTCTGCCGGAGCACCTGCTCGGATTCGGCGTTGTCCTTCCGCGTGGACTCAACGAGGCCGCGGATGTGCGCGTTGCACAGGTCGCGCACGAGTGTCCGGTCCTCGGGGGTGAGTCGCTCCCAGGCGCGCCGGTCGAGGACGAGGGAGGCCTGGATGTTGTAGATCGGCGTGTGGAACGCGTAGTCGAGGTGGGGGAACCACTGGAGGGCGATCAGGGCGAGCGGGGAGACGTAGACGGTCTCGAGGAGCCCCGTCTGGATCGAGGTCAGGACGTCCGAGAGGGGGACGGGGACCGGCTGGATGCCGAGCTCGTGGAAGAGGATCTCGATCTTGGGGTCGCCCGTGCGGTGCCAGACCTTCGTCGAGCGCAGCTGGTCCAGGCCGCGGATCGGTTTCTTGGAGAAGAAGTTGGCGAAGCCCGCCTCGGCCCAGGCGAGGACGACGAAGCCCTTCTCCTCGAAGCCCTTCTCGAAGTGGGCGCGGAGGCGCTCGAGGACGTAGTCGTACTCCTCGTAGGTCCGGATGGAGAAGGGGAGCTCCATGATCCGGACCTCCGGCAGGATCTGCCCCATGCCGATGCCGGTCAGTCCCGCCCCGTGGAGCTGTCCGTAGCGGATCTTCTCGAGGACCGTCGGCTCCTCGCCCGCGATTCCGCCCGGATAGAACTTGAAGGACACCCTCCCCCGCGTCCGGAGGTAGACCTCCTTCTGCATCTTCTCGAGGACGTTCATCCAGGCCGAGCCGTCCGGGGCGACGGTGGCCAGCTTGAGGACGACCGGGTCGGCCGGGCCGGACGCCGCCGGGGCGAGAACCAGGAGGCCGAGGGCGACCGGGATGGAGCGGAGCGGGACCATGGGGACTCTTTTCCGGGGGGAGGAGGGACTCAGGGACCGACGAAGAGGTCCTCCTCCTCCTCGAGGAGGCGCTCGGCCTCGTGCTTGGCGATCGCCGTGACGAGCGATTCGCCCGGCAGGATGTCGTCGGGCGCCTCGAGCACTTCCTTCAGGGTTCGACGGAAGAGGTCCTCGTCCTGGACGGGCACGGCGTGGAACCGGGCCAGGTAGACCTTGGCGAGGAGGAGCCGTCCCCCGGAGACCTCGAGCGCCCGCCGGGCGCATTCCCCCGCCTTCTCGGGGGAACCGCCCAGGTCCTTCGCGCGGCTGCCGTGGAACTTCGCCTTGAAGAGCCAGGCGCCGCCGTGGAAGAACCGCTCGTCGAGCTCGATCACGCGGTCCATGAAGGCGACGGCGTTGGGGAGGTCGGCCAGCGCGCGGACGGAGTCCTTGTTGAGGTTGATCCATCCGCCGTACGCGAGGCCCGTCCAGAAGAGGAGCGGCACGTCGTCCCCGTCGCGCCGGCGGAGGGCGGCCGAGAGGAGGACCGGGCTCCCCGCGAGGGCCTTCTCGAGCTCGGGGTCGTCGAGCGCGCGGAGGCCGTAGCCCATCGCCTTCCGGTACAGGCTCCGCGCATACGCCCCGTCCTCCGCCTCGATGAAGCCGAGCGCGTACTGGGCGTTCAGGCGCGCGCCGAGCGCGAGCAGATCCTCGTTGCCCGGGCTCGAGGCGATCACGCCATCGAGCATCTTGAGGAGGGCCGCCGCCGCCTCGCGGCCGTACCGGTAGGACGGCTCGTCGAGGTAGGCGGTCTCCACCTCCTCGAGGAGACCGACCATGCTGTCCGCCACGATCCGCCTCATCGTGCAGGAGGGGAGGAGCGCCAGCGCGCACCCGGCGGCGACCGAAGCTCGGATCCGGTTCGTCATGGGGGGAATTCCTCGCGAGTTCACGGCGCCACGCCGCGCCCGCAGGGCCCTCGAGAAGCGGTCGAGGGAGCCGGCGGAACCGGGATTCCGGGAACCCCGTCGCGAGGCCATCTGGGGGCCGCGAGACTAGGTCGTCAATCGCGCGTTCCGACCTGGAGCCGGAGCCGTGGCCCCCATCGAGGGGACGAGGCGACCCGTCCGCGTCACGGTGCCGGCCGGACCGACTCCGCGTGAAGGGGGCGCTCGGCGTGCCGGGCGCTAGAATCGTCGGCGCCGTCTTCGAGGAGTTCCCGATGGCCCATCCGACGGAGTTGCGGCGCGATGTCGCGCACGGATTCTTGGGCATCGTCGCGATCGCGTTTGGCCTGCTGTGGACGAGGGCGGACTTGGCGAGGGGCCAGGGCTTCGTCCTGGCAGAGTTCGACGGATCGCAGGGGGCGAACCGGCTCGGTCGGTCCGTCGCGAGCGCGGGGGACATCGACGGCGACGGCTTGCCCGACCTCATCCTCGGAGCCCCGAAGTCCGGTCCGCACGGCCGGGTGAACGTCGTCTCGGGGGCGAGCGGAGCCCTGCTCCTCAAGCTGATCGGACCGGGGTGGGAGGACGGGTTCGGGACCTCCGTCGCGGGGCCCGGGGACGTCGACGGCGACGGGACCCCCGACGTCCTCGTGGGCGCCCCGCTGTCTTCCGCGTTCGGCTCGCTCTCGGGGTACGCCCTCCTCTTCTCGGGGGCGAACGGTTCCGTTCTCCTGAACCTCGCCGGAACCTCGCAGACCGAGGGATTCGGGGCCTCCGTCGCCGGCGCGGGTGACGTGAACGGCGATGGGGTCCCCGACCTGATCGTCGGAGTTCCGTTCGCCGATCCGGCCGGCGTCGTCGACGCGGGTGAGGCGAGGGTCTTCTCCGGCACGGACGGGACCCTGATCTACTCCCTCGCCGGATCGTACTTCGGCTTGTTCGGGGGCGACCGGTTCGGCACGTCCGTCGCGGGCGCGGGGGACCTCGACGGCGACGGTCTCGGCGACGTCCTCGTGGGAGTGCCCTTCGCTTTCGTCGGCGGCTGGACCGAAGCGGGCCTGGCGCAAGTCTTCTCCGGGGGGAGCGGGGCCCTCCTGTTCACGCTCAGCGCGACTCTGATCGGGAACGCCGAGCTCGGGACCTCTGTCGCGGGGATCGGGGATCTGAACGGCGACGGCGTCGCCGATCTCCTCGTCGGGGCGCCGGAGGCCTTCGGGGGGGCAGGGCTCTCGGGAGCCGGTCAGGTGCGCGCGTTCTC
>CBRGOK010000116.1:0-8878 GCA_967798035.1 uncultured bacterium | reverse complement strand
CGAAGGAGAGACGCTCCCGGGTGCTCGGGTGGTCGAAGGCGAGGCGGTGGGACTGGAGGAGCGGGCGGGCGACGCCGTGGGTCTGGCGCGCCCTCTCGTTCGCCGCGGGATCGCCGTAGCGAGGGTCCCCGAGGATCGGATGCCCGATGGCGGCGAGGTGCGCGCGGATCTGGTGCGTGCGACCGGTCTCGAGGCGCGCCTCGACGAGGGTGAAGTCCCGGCGTCGCTCGAGGGCGCGGACGAGTGTGCGCGCGGGGAGGCCGGAAGGGTCGGGGACCGCCTTCGGCGCGTTCCCCATCGGCTCGTCGAGGATCCGGAGGGGGAGGTCGATCGTTCGCTCCCCGTCGAGGGTGCCGAGGACGACGACGTGGTACATCCGCTCGACGCTTCCGGCCTCCACCGCGGCGGCGAGGGCGCGGAGCGTCTCGGAGTTCTTGCCGACGAGGAGGAGGCCCGAGGCGCCCCGGTCGAGGCGGTGGGCGAGGCCCGCGCCGGGGAAGGCTTTCGCGAGGCGCTGGGCGACCGAGTCCTTCACGAGCGGGCCGCGGTGGACGGCGAGGCCCGGGGGCTTGTGGAGGACGAGGAGGTCGTCGTCGTCGTGGACGACACCGAGGCGAAGGGCGAGGGTCGACTCGGCGAACTCGGGGAAGTAGGCGACGGTCTCGCCCGCGAGGGCGCGCTCCCGGGCCGCGGCCCGCACGCCGTTGCGGCGGACGCCTCCCGACTCGACGAGGAGGCGCGCGACGCGCCGCGAAAGGTCGGGATCGCACTCGTGGAGGACGAAGTCGAGGCGCGCGAGGTCGAGCGCGGGGGGGACGACGAGCTCCTTCACGCGGGCCGGAGCGAGCCGACTCAGCGGTGCGTGCGCTCGATCAGCTCGCGGAAGCGCTGGAAGAGGTAGAGCGCGTCGCGGGGCCCCGGGGAGGCCTCGGGGTGGTACTGGACGGAGAAGGCGGGGAACTCCCGGTGGCGCATCCCCTCGATCGTCTTGTCGTTGAGGTTGAGGTGGGTCACCTCGACCTCCTTCTCGAGCCCCTTCAGGTCGACGGCGAAGGAGTGGTTCTGCGAGGTGATCTCGACCTTCCCCGTCGCGAGGTCCTTCACCGGGTGGTTCGCGCCGTGGTGCCCGAACTTCATCTTGTAGGTCCGGGCCCCCAGCGCGAGGCCGAAGAGCTGGTGGCCGAGGCAGATCCCGAAGATCGGGACCTTGCCGAGCATCTCCCGCATCGTGCGCGCGACGTAGGCGACCGGGGCCGGGTCCCCCGGCCCGTTCGAGAAGAAGACGCCGGCGGGGGACCGGGCGAGGACCTCCTTCGCCGGCGTGGAGGCGGGGACGATCGTCACGTCGAAGCCCGTCTCGACGAGGCCGCGGAGGATGTCGCGCTTGATCCCGCAGTCGACCGCGACGACGCGCAGGCGCGGGCCGTGGACGGCGGGCACCTCGGGGCGGCCGACCTCGACGAACCCCTCCGTCCACTCGTAGGGAGCGGCGCAGGTGACCCCCTTCACGAGGTCGAGCCCCTCGGTCCCGGGGGCGCCCCGGACCTTCTCGAGGAGGCTCTGGGAGTCGTCGTCCTCGGTCGAGAGGATCCCGCGGATCGCCCCCCCCTGCCGGATGCGCCGCGTGAGCGCCCGGGTGTCGATCCCGTCGATCGCCGGGACCCCCTCCGCCTCAAGGTACTCCGACAGGGTCGCGCGGGAGCGGAAGTTCGAGGCGATCGGGGAGAGGTCCCGCAGGACGAACCCCTCGACGTGGGCCTTCGCCGACTCGACGTCCTCCAGGTTGACGCCGTAGTTCCCGATGTGCGGGTAGGTCATCACGACTGTCTGGCCGCGATAGGAGGGGTCGGTCAGGATCTCCTGGTAGCCCGTCATCGCCGTGTTGAAGACGAGCTCGCCGGTCCGCTCCCCCCGCGCGCCGACCGAGCGGCCCTTGAGGACCGTCCCGTCCTCGAGGACGAGCCGGGCGGTCGGGCGGGTCACGACTTCCCCCGGGGGGCGCCGTCCGCGCCGACCGCGACGGCGTTGATCAGGCCGGCGAGGTAGCCGCCGCCGAAGCCGTTGTCGATGTTCACGACGGACACGCCCGCCGCGCAGGAGTTGAGCATCGTGAGGAGGGGGGCGATCCCCCCGAGGGAGGCGCCGTAGCCGACGGAGGTGGGAACGGCGATCACGGGGCGGGAGACGAGGCCGCCGACGACGGAGGCGAGGGCCCCCTCCATCCCCGCGACGACGACGAGGGCGTTCGCCTCCTGGAGACGGGCCACCTCGCCCAGGAGGCGGTGGATGCCGGCGATCCCGACGTCGTGGAACGACTCGACGCGGGCGTCCATCATCTCCGCCGTGAGCCGCGCCTCCTCGGCGACGGGGACGTCGGCGGTGCCCGCGCAGACCACGGCGACGAGCCCGCGGGGGGGCGGTCCGGGGCCCCGGCGGGCGGAGATCACCCGCGCCCGCTCGTGGTAGACGGCGTAGGGGATCTTCTCCCGCACCGCGCGGGCGGCCTCGGGGGAGACCCGGGTCGCGAGGAGACGGTCTCCCTGCGCGAGGAGCTCGACGGCGATCGTCGCGATCTCCTCCGGGGTCTTCCCCTGGCCGAGGATGACCTCGGGGAAGCCGCACCGGAGGTGGCGGTGCGTGTCGAGGCGGGCGTGCTCGACCTCGCGGAAGGGAAGCGCGCGCAGCTCCTTCATCGCCTCGGCCACGGAGGACTTCCCCGTCTTCACGCGGTCGAGGAGTGTGCGGAGGGCGTCGGGAGTCACGGGGTCTCGCGGCGGGATTCTACGGCGCGGACCCCGGGCCTCCTCGCACCGGGATCCCCGGCGCGGGGGGCCCGGGACGAGGGCCGGCGGGCGGGATCGCGGTCCGTGTGTTACGCTCCCTGGGTGTGAGCCCCCGCCGCCGGATCCGCCCCCAGATCCCCCGACGCCCGAGCCTCTCCGTCGTCTTCCCCGCGTACAACGAGGAGGACTACGTCGCGGGGGCCGTGCGTCTCGCCCTGCGCGACATCGCGCCGCTCGTCTCCGACCTCGAGGTCCTCGTCGTCGACGACGCGAGCCGGGACCGGACCCGCGCGATCGCGGAGTCGATCGCCCGGGAGGATCCCCGCGTGCGGGTCCTCTCCCACGATACGAACCGGACCCTCGGCGGGACGATCCGCACCGGCTTCGCCAACGCCCGCCACGAGTTCGTCCTCTACTCCGACATCGACCTCCCCTTCGACCTCGCGGAGGTCGCCCGCGCGCTGCGGGCCGTCGAGTACGCGGGGGCGGACGCGGTCTTCGCGTACCGCCACGACCGGACCTCCGAGGGGCTGCGCCGCGCCGTCTACTCCTTCGCCTGGAACTGGCTCGTCCGGATCCTCTTCGGCGTGCGCCTCCGGGACGTGAACTTCTCCTTCAAGCTGCTGCGCCGCTCCCTCCTCGACCGGTTCCCGCTGAAGTCGGAGGGCTCCTTCATCGACGCGGAGCTGGTCATCCGCTGCCAGCGCCACGGGGCGCACATCGCGCAGATCGGGGTCGACTACTTCCCCCGCTCCCTCGGCGTCTCGAAGCTCTCGAGCTTCCGGACGATCCGGCGGATGATCGGCGAGATGATCCGGATCGCCCCCGAGCTGCGGCGGGCGGGGAAGGCTCGCCCCGACGGGGCGACCCTTCCCGAGGGCGCGAGCGCCCACGGTGCCGGTCCTCGGGCGTAGGTCCCGCCTGCCGCGGGACCTCGCGCGCCTCTACTCGGGATCGCCCCTCTCCGACCGGCTCCAGGTCTCGCTGCGGTGGCGCTCCTGCCCGTTCGAGGCGGTCGCCGCCTTCGCCCCTACGGCGGGCGAGCAGCTCGACCTCGGCTGCGGGCGGGGGATCCTCGCGAACCTCCTCGCCCTTCGCTCCCCCGGCCGGGCCGTGAGGGGGCTCGACCCCGATTCGCGCCGCATCGAGACGGCGCGAGCGACGGTCGGCGAGCGCAGAAATGTCTCCTTCGCCGTCGGGAAGGAGCCGGCCCCGGGGACGCGCTTCGCGGCGATCTCCCTCGTCGACGTCCTCTACCTCCTCACCGAAATCGAGTGGAAGCGCCTCCTCCGCTCCTGCCGGGACGCGCTCGCCCCCGGCGGGATCCTCCTCGTCAAGTCGATGGCGCGAAAGCCCCGGTGGAAGGCCGCGATCGACCGCTTCCAGGAGACCCTCTCGGTGCGGGCGTTCGGCTGGACGATCGGGAGCACGATCGTCCCCCCCGATCCCGACGCCCTCGCCGCGGAGCTCGGGGCCCTGGGTTTCCGGGTCTCCTCCCACCCGATCGACGCCGGCTTCCCGCACCCCCACCTCCTCCTCGTCGCAACCCTCCCCGCCACCGCGAGCCCCCCGTGATCTCGGTCATCCTCAGCGGGGACGACTTCGGCCTCGCCCCGGCGATCAACGAGGGGATCGCCCTCGCCCACGCGCGGGGCTGCCTGACGAGCGCCTCCCTCTCGGTCGCAGGCCCCGCCGCCGAGGACGCGGCCGCGCGCGCCCGGAGCCTTCCCTCCCTCGGAGTCGGCCTCCACCTCACCCTCGTCGCGGAGAAGCCGGTCTCCCGCGCCGCCGACGTCCCGACGCTCGTCGGTCGGGACGGCCGTTTTCCCCCCTCCGCGGCCGCGTTCGCCTCCCGCTGGCTCTCGCGCCGGATCCGACCCGAGGAGGTCCGTCGCGAGGTGCGCGCCCAGCTCGGGAGAGCCCGCGAGCTGGGTCTCTCCCTCACCCACCTCGACTCCCACCAGCATGTCCACGTCCTGCCCGGCCTCTTCGGGATCGTCCTCGAGGAGATGCGCCGGGCGGGTCTGCGCCGCCTGCGCATTCCCCTCGAGACGGCGCGGTGGCTCGGGGCGGGATGGGGGCGACGAGCGCAGCGGGGAGTTCTCAACGCCCTCTCCCGGCGGGCGGCGCGGCTCGCCTTCGACTCGGGCTTCTCCTTTCCCGATCGGTTCGTCGGGTTCCTCGGCGCCGGCCGCGTCGACGGGGACGGCCTCCTCGCCCGGATCCAAGGACTCGAGGACGGGGTGACGGAGATCGGCCTCCACCCCGCCGCCGGGAAGGGACTTCCGCGCGAGGACTTCGCCTCGTGGGGATACAGATGGAGCGGCGAGCTCGACGCCCTCCTCGATCCCCGCGTCCGCGGGGCCCTCGACCGGCGCGGAATCTCCCGAGTGAACTTCGGCGTCCTCCCCGTCGGGAAGGACGGCGGGACTCGGGGAGAGGGGAAGGTCCCCCGGTAGGTCTCTCCTACCGGGGAAAGGCGTCCACCTCGAGGGGGGCCGTCTTCCCCTCGCGCAGCAGGTGGTAGCCGAGGCCGGCGATCATCGCGGCGTTGTCGAGGCACAGCGCCTTCGAAGGGAAGAAGGCCGCGCGTCCCTCCGCGGCCGCGGCCGCCGTCAGCCGCTCCCGCAACCGGCCGTTGCAGGCCACCCCTCCGCCGACCGCGATCGCGAACGCGTCCAGCTCGCGGGCGGCGCCGAGGGTCTTCTCGACGAGGACGTCGACCACCGCCTCCTGGAAGGAGGCGGCGAGGTCGGCGACGAACTGCGGGTCGAGCGATCCGGCGCGGGCTCCGGCCGCGGCCGGCGTTCCCCGGGGCGAGGGGGGCTGGACCTTGTAGAGCACCGCGGTCTTGAGACCGCTGAAGGAGAACTCGTAGGGCGCGTCGGGGAGGCGCGGGCGGGGGAGAGGCACCCGCTTCGCATCCCCCCCCCGGGCGGCCTTCTCGATCGAGGGCCCTCCGGGGTAGGAGAGGCCGAGGATCGTCGCCACCTTGTCGAACGCCTCCCCGGCTGCGTCGTCCTGCGTCCCGCCGAGGAACCTGTGCTCCGTCGGCGAGACCGACCTGTAGAGGGAGGTGTGGCCGCCGGAGACGACGAGGGAGGGGAAGGGGTGGACGAGCTCGGGATGCTCCATCGTGCAGGCGTGGATGTGCGCCTCGATGTGGTGGACGGCGAGGAGCGGCTTGCCGTGCACGAAGGAGAGCGCCTTCGCCGCCGAGAGCCCGACGAGGAGCGACCCGATCAGGCCGGGCCTCGTCGTCACCGCGATCGCGTCGACGTCGCCCGACTTCATCCCGGCTCCCCGCAGCGCCTCGTCGAGGACCGGGATGATCGCGTCGAGGTGGGAGCGGCTCGCCACCTCCGGGACCACCCCGTGGAACGGGGCGTGGAGGGCGACCTGCGATTCGACGACGGAGGAGAGGATCCGCGTCCCGTCCTCGACGACGGCGGCGGCGGTCTCGTCGCAGGAGGACTCGATCCCGAGGATCCGGACCAAGGCCCCGGTCAGCGGATCCGGCGCGGGCGGGGGGACTCCCCCCGCAGCAGCGCGAGGGCCGCGTCGAGCTGCGGGTCGGGCGGAGGCTTCTCCTCCACGCCCCGGCGCCGGCGGCGCGCCTCGACCTCCTCCCGGTACCGCTCGGGGATCTCGTAGCGCTCGAGGTGGTTGCGCAGCGCCCGCTCCGCCCGCTCGGCGACCTCGACGATGACATCGGGCTCGATCCCCCCCGTGCGCCGTTCTTCGGTCCGCTCGAACGTGCGGCCGAGCGGGGTGTAGTACCGGGCCGTCGTCAGCTTGACGGCGCCGAACTCGTCGTCGATCGGTCGGATCGACTGGACGAAGCCCTTGCCGAAGGAGGGCTCGCCGAGGAGGACCGCCGCGCGGTGGTCCTGGAGCGCGCCGGCGAGGACCTCGGACGCCGAGGCGGTCGACCCGTTCTGGAGGAGGACGACCGGGAGGCCCTCGTGGCAGACCTCGTCCGGGTCGGCCTTCTTCACCTCCCAGGCGTCGTCCGAGCGACCGCGCGTCTCGACGATGAGCCCCTCCCGGACGAACCGGTTCGCGATCGCGACGGCCGCCTTCAGCACGCCCCCGGGGTTGAACCGCAGGTCGAGGACGAGCCCCTTCAGCCCCTGGCCCCGCAGCGCCTCCATCGCCGCGTCGAACTCCTCGACGGTCTCGTCCGAGAAGGAGGAGATCCACAGGTAGCCGAGCCCGCGCTCCCCATCGAGCATGTGTGCGAGGGAGACGCTCGTGTCCCGCATCACCTCGCGCCGGACGGAGACCTCCCGACGCGGTCCGCCCGCGCCCGGGAGCACGGAGAGCCGGACCTCGGTCCCCTCCTCGCCGCGGATGCGGTCGCGCACCTGGTCGGGGTCGGCCTCCTCGACGGCGTGCCCGTCGATCTCGACGATCCGGTCCCCGACCCGGAGCCCCGCCTTTTCCGCGGGGGAATCGGGCTGCGGGAAGGCGATCGTGATCGGGGGCGAGCCCGGCTCGATCACGATCCCGATCCCGGCGAAGCGCCCGCTCGTCTCCTCCTCGAGGCCGCGCGTCTCCTCCGGCTCGTAGAAGCGCGAGTAGGGGTCGAGCCCCTCGAGCATCCCGTGGAGGGCGTTGTAGAGGATCTGGCGGGGCTCGACCTCGTCGACGTAGTCCTCGAGGATCAGGTTGCGGATCCGGGCGTAGACGGCCGCCTCGTGCTGCAGCTCGTCGTCGACGTTCGCGGGCGCGGTCGCCCGGGCGACGACGAAGGCGGTCCCCGCGGCGAGGACCATGGAACCGGCGAACATCGCGAGGGGGCTTCGGAGTGTCATGCGGGCGTCTCGGGCCGCACATGGTATCGACGCCCTCGCGGGCCCGCCTTACCTCGGCCGCAGGACGAGCGCGTCCCGCTACGGCGGCGGGATCTCGAGCGTGCCGACGTCGAACACCTCCCCGCCCGGGCGCGGGGTGGCCCTCAACTCCCTCGACCGACGCCCCTCCCGTTCCGCGTAGATCCGGATCTCCTCCCCGATCGGGACGCCCCCGATCTCGACGACGCCGGCGACCGTGGTGGATCCGGAGAGCGTGCCCCCTCGTTCTAGGTAGACGTTCGCGGTCACGGGCTTGCCCGCCCCGTCGACCACGCGCACGCGGATGCGGCAGTCCTCGTCGAGCGCGACCTGGCAGGCGGTCGCTCCCCTTGCGGCAACGTCGACGACCTTCTTCCCGCCGAAGCCGCCGCAGCGGACCTTGACCATCCAGGTGCCGCCGCAAGGAAGGAGGATGCGGAACGCCCCGTCCGGACCTGCGCGGTGATCCTCGCGTCGCACCACCTCCCAGACGAAATGGAGGGAAGCCGGTGGATCGATGTCCCCCGGTTCCCGACTCGCCCCGTCGAGCGGACGGAGAAGATCGAAGGAGAGACGAGCCTCCGGGCAATGGCGCCCGTCGAAGTACGTGACCCGTCCCTCGATCGAGGGGAGATCCTCCTCCCGCGCCAGCGCGATGCGCAGGACGTCCGGAACGTTCCCGCGGAGTACGCGGACCCTCCCCTTGAGGAATCCCTCGGCGGAAACGAGGAGGTCCACCTCCCTGGCGCCGCCGAGGTCGAGCCGGAATCTTCCCGCCGCGTCGGCCGTCGCCGCGCACGATAGAGGGACCGGCCCCGGGTCGCGCCCTGGATCCTGGGAGGGCGACGCCTCGAGGCGGGCTGCGGCGATCGGGAATCCGGTCACTGCGTCCGCCACGCTCCCCTTCAGGACGAGGGTGGGTACGAGGTAGGCGATGAGGTCGTTGCGCTCGAGAGGTGCTTGAACGTGGACGTCCCCTCCGTGGGCGGAGGCGTCGCTCCAGTCGGCTTTCTCCGCGATCAGGCTGGCAGAGATCGGATTGGGGAAGACGGGGATACGTGCCTCCAGTCGAAACCAGCCCCTCTCGTCCGTCACCGTGCGGCCCAGCTCCTTCCCGGCGGGGAAGGAAGTCGGATCGCGAGAAACGCCCGTCGTCGCCAGGAAGGCGGAGAGGAGGGGGTAGGGGAGACCCAAGTCCGGGACGAGGCGAACGACCGCCCCGGGGACGGGCTCCCCACGATTCCGCTCCGATGCTCCCAC
>CBRGOK010000115.1:0-8910 GCA_967798035.1 uncultured bacterium | reverse complement strand
CCGGCGGAGAAGGAGTCGAAGGCGAGAGTCCCTCCGGGTCGCAGGTGCTCCCGGCAGGCCCGCAGGCAGGAGAGTTCCTCCTCCGTCGTCAGGCAGTGAGCGAAGCCGTTGCACGGGATCACGACGAGGGCGTAGCGGCGCGGGAGGCGGAAGCCGCGCATGTCCCCTTCGAAGACTCGGGCCTGGAGGCCCTTCGCCCGCGCCTTCTCCTTCAATCTCCCGAGCATCGGCGCGTGGAGGTCGAGCCCCTCGACGTCGATCCCCGCCTCGAGGCAGGGGAGGAGGATGCGACCCGTGCCGCAGCCGACCTCGAGGACGGGACCGCGGGCGTCCCGCGCGAGGCGGAGGTAGAAGTGCCGACCGAACGGGTGGTCCCCGAGGAGGCGGTCGAACAGCTCCGGTTCCTCGTAGGGAGAGGCGGCCATCCCGTCAGGGCCTCCCGTTCCCGTCGATCGGCCCGACCTCCTCCCCGCGGAGGATGGCCGAGGCGCGCTCGACCGCCTCGAAGATCTTGAGGTAGCCGGTGCAGCGGCAGAGGTTCCCGGAGAGCGCCTCCCGGATCTCCCCGCGCGTCGGCTTCTTCTTCCGGTCGAGGAGCGCCTTCGCCGCGCAGAGGAATCCCGGCGTGCAGTAGCCGCACTGCGCGGCGTTCAGGTCGGCGAAGGCGGTCTGGAGCGGGTGGGGCCCGTCGGGCCCGGCCAGTCCCTCGACCGTCGTCACCTCCCGCCCCTCGCACTCGAGGGCGAGGGCGAGGCAGGAGAGGATCGGCTCCCCGTCGATCAGGACGGTGCAGGTTCCGCACTCGCCCAGCTCGCAGCCATGTTTCGTCCCCGTCAGGCCGAGCTCCTCCCGCAGGACCTCGAGGAGGGTCTTGTGGGGGGGGAACGCGACCTCCTGGGCCTCCCCGTTCACCCTGAGTTCGAGGTGAACCTTGCGGCGGGAGGGCTTCTTCCGCGAGACCGGGCTCAACGCTCCAGCCCTCCGACGAGGACCTCGGCGAAGGCGCCGGCGATCTCCGCCGGGCGCCGCGGGCCCTGGGGATTCCACCAGAGGACGATCCCGTTCACCGCCCCGAGGATCGCCAGCGCCGCCAGCTTGGGATCGACGGGGCGGAACGCCCCCGAGCGCACCCCCCGCCCGATCAGGCGCCGAAGCGTCGTCTCGTAGGCGTCGCGCTGGGCGAGGATCCAGGGGCGCCGGCGGGAGGGGAGCGCGCGGACCTCGAGGTGCGCCGCCGAGCCCCCCGTCTCGTCGAGGAGGGTCTCGACGTGCGCCCGGATGAGCGTGCGGAGCTTCTCCCCCTCGTCTCCGCGGCGGGCGAGGATCGCGCGCCCCTCCCCGAGGAGGCGCCGCAGGGAGTGCTGCTGGCAGAAGTAGAGGAGGTCTCCCTTGCTCCGGAAGTAGTAGTAGAGGGCGCCCGGCGTCATCCCGAGGGAACGGGCGATGTCGCGCATCCCCGTCGCGTGGAACCCGCGCCGACGGAAGGCGTCCGCCGCGCGGCGGAGGATCTCCGCGCGCCGCCCGTCGAACCGGGGCCGGGCCGCGAGGGCCGAGTTTTGAACCACGGTTCAAATGCTAGCGGTCTCCCCTCCCCGTTTCGAGGGGCGGACGGGAGGAGGCCGGCGCCGCTATGCTCGCCCGCAGCATGCCCCGCCGCGCCGCCGGGATCGGCCTCCTCCTCGCCGCTTGCTCCCAGCCGCAGCGCTCGGGAATCCCCGAGGGGGAGCCCGCACGCGGCGCCGTCCCCTCCATCGCCATCGCGGAAGATCTCCGCGATCGCGGCGCCGTCCTCCCCCATGTCTCCTCCCCGGATGCCGCCGTCCGCGCCCGGGCCGCCCGGGCCCTCGGCCGCATCGGAGGAGCGCAGGCGCGCGAACCTCTCGCCCGCCTCGCGGCGGATCCCGATCCCTGGGTCGCCACCGAGGCGCTTTTCGACCTTGGCCTGGTCGGGCCCGGCGAGGCCGCCGAGGCGGTCCGGGCTCGCCTGACGTACCCCTCCGCGCCCGTCCGGGCCGCCGCGGTCGAGGCGCTGGGGCGGTGCGACGACGACCGCTGGGGGCCCGCCTGCGCCGAACTCCTCGGCGATCCCGATCCGGCGGTCCAGGCCGAAGCGTTCCTCGCGCTCGGTCGGCTCCTCGGCGAGCGGTTCGCGGGTCGCCGCACGCTCGCGAGCGACGCCATCGGCGAGGCGATCGAAGCCATCGCGAACACCCATCAACGGGGACCGACCGAACCGGAGCCGCTCTGGACCCGGGCCTATGCCCTCGCCTCGATCCGCGACGGCCGGACGAGGAAGGGGCTGATGGACCTCGTCCTCGATTCCTCGCCCCTGGTCCGGTTGTTCGCCGTCCGCGGCCTGGGGAAGGGAGAGCCCGACCCGGAGGTCGACTCCGCGATCGCGCAGGCCGCGAAGGATGCCGACGGCGCCGTCGCGACGGAGGCCGCGATCGCCCTTTCGCGGCATCCCTCGGCCGAGGGGGCGAGCGCCCTCGTCGCGCTCCTCGACCGGGAGCTGGTCGCCCTCCGTCGCGTCGCCGTCCGGTCGATGGGGGCGATGGGGACCTGGCGGGAGGAGGTGCTCCCCGCCCTCGAGCGGGCCTGGCTCGATTCCTCTCCCACGGTCCGAGCCGAGGTCGCTCCGGCGTATGTGCGCCTCGGCGGGGAGGGGGGCCCGGAAGCCGTCGATCGCGCGCTCGAGGACCGCCACCCCCTCGTCCGGGAGAAGGCGATCGGGGCCGAACTTCCCGAGGAAGAGGCCCTCCCCCGCATCGAGGCTGCGTACCGCGACGCCGCCCCTTCCGTCGCCGCGGCCGCCGCGGCCGCCCTCGGGAGGATCCCCGGCAATCCCGCCCGCGAGCTTGCCTACACCGGCCTCCGGAAGGGCGGAGGCCTCGCGAAGGAGAAAGCGGCCGAAGTCCTAGAGAAGTGGGCGACCGGCGAGGTCCCTCCCGACGGCGATGTCGTCACCCTTCTCGACACGATCGAGGACTCTCCTGGCGAGGACCTCGCGGAGGTCCGTGCGACCCTCCTCGAAGCCGTCGAAAAGGTCGAGGCGGCGAGACGTCCTCGCGGGAGCGTCCTCTCCCGGACGGAATCGGAGGAGAATGCCGAGCTCCTGGTCCGCCTCCGGACCGTCCTCGCCGCCGCCCTCCGCGATCCCGATCCGACGGTGCGCGCGAAGGCCGCCCGCGCCTGGGAAAGCCTCGTCCGCGAGCCGCTCCCGGCGGGAGCCCTCGCCCCCCGCCTTCGCCCCTCGCCGATCCCCGGCCTGACGGCCCCGTCCTTCGTCCGTCCACCGAGGGTCCGATTCCGCACTTCTCGAGGGGAGTTCGAGGCAACCCTCTTCGCGGAGGACGCCCCCGTCCACGTCGAGAACTTCCTCCGGATCGCTCGGGCGGGTCGCTACGTGGGGACCCCCTTCCATCGAGTCGAGCCGAACTTCGTCGTCCAGGGGGGGGACCACCTCGGCGACGGCACGGGGGCGAAGGCCGCCGAAGGGGGGACGATCCGCGACGAGATCAACCGCCGCCGCTTCCTCGTCGGGACGATCGGGATGCCGAAGACCGACGTCCCGGACAGCGGGGGCTCCCAGATCTTCATCACTCTCATCCCGACGCCCCACCTCGACGGTCGCTACACCGCCTTCGGGCAGGTCGATTCCGGGATGGAGGTCGTCTCGGCGATCGAGGTCGGCGACCGGATCGAGCAGGTCGTCGTCCTCGACCCGGGGCGGTAGGGAGGCGACACTCTTCGTCCGGAACGGAACCCAGACGCTTCGGAGGCGTCCAGGATTCGCGATGTTCCGGACCTTCCGACTCCTCCCCGCGCTGCTCTCCGCCCTGGTCCCGGTGTCCGGGGGTCAGTCCGTCCCCGCCGCGGGCGGGGAACTCGACCGCGTGCGCCGGCTCGCCGAGGATCTCCGCGACCGGCTTGAGGCCGTGCGCCGCGCCGCCGGCGCCCTGCGGGTCTCCGTCAACGGCGAGGAGATCCCGGCCGCCGCGATCGAGAGAACCCTCGTCTATCTCCTGGGCCGCTTCTACCTCGATCGGAGAATCGGGGACTTCTTCGTGGCCGACGAGGTCGAGCGCAGGCGGGAGAAGGGACAGTCCGTCGAGCACCTGGGAATCGGAACGGGGGACGTCCTCGCGGAGATCGAATCGGCGAAGCGCCGGATCGCGAGCGGATGGGTGCGGCGCGATCGGACGGGAAAACCGGACTGCATGGGACCGATCGTCGACGAGAGCGGCTCCGAGGCCCTTTTCGATCGGGTCTTCGTGCCGGAGGATCCGGACGAGTGGTCCGAGACGACGATCCGTGCGCTCACGAGTCAAGGAGGGAGGGACTTCGTCGACAAGACGATGAAGGGGCTCCGGGAGCACAGGGAGAAGACCCCGACGGAGCCGATCCCCGCCTTCTACCGGACGGTTCTCCGCCGGTGGATCACGAAGGCGCTCCAGGAGGAGGCGCGGATCCGCCTGGCCAGCGACGGGCTTCCCCCCGACGTCGTCCTGACGGTCAACGACCGTCCGTTGCTCACATCGGAGGCCCATCTCGCCGTCGCCCCAAGCGCGACCGAGTTGGATCGGGAGCGGGCGATGCGCTGGAGCGTCTGGGCGACGGTGACCCGCCAGGCGCTCGTCGAGACAGGGGTCTACCTCGACGACGAGGAGTTTGCGACGCAGGGGGCGATCCGCGGCCTCGAGCTGCCGTACAAGGGAAGCCACCACGGGCCGGAGACGATCGCCACCGTGTTCAAGGGGTTCCCGTCGTACGAGCTCTACCGGGAGTACTGCCGTCTCTGGATGTCGTTCGAGCGGAAGTTCCAGGCGGAGATCACGGACGACGCGCTTGCACGACACTGCGACCGGGTCCGGGCCTTCTACGAGGAGGCCACCGTCGACGCGCAGGTGATTCTCTGCGCGGGTCTCGACCTGAGCTCGCCGGACCGCGCTCTGAAAGGGCTGCACGCCTTCGACGAGGCCCGCGGCCGAGCCAGGCTAGTCGTCGCCATGCTCGAGGAAGGAGCCTCCTTCGAGGAGCTGATCGATCGGTTTTCCGACTTCCCCGGTCAGGCGGCGCCGGGGGAGAACCGGGGCCGGTTCGGACCACGGGACGAGAGCCAACTGAGGCGCCTCCTCGGGGAGAGCGAGTTCGAGGAACTGGTCCGGGGCTACTCGATCTCCGAGTTCCTCTTCCACGACGCGCTGATCGGGGAGGCGGTCGGCCCGTTCCTGGGGCCGTACGGCTACTACGTCGGGCGCGTGATCGCGCGGTCCCCCGGCAACCGGACGATCGATCTCTCCAGCGAGAACGGGCGCGAGCTCGTGCGCGAGGACTACCTCTCGCGCCGGTTCCTCGAATGGTCGAACGAGGCGGTCTCCCGCTCGACGATCGAGGTCCGGTGAGCGCTCCCCCTCACTTCCTCCGCGTGCAGAGCACCTCGTTCATGAGGAAGGGCTTCCCCTCCTTGTCCGGCATGAACGTCGCGATCGCGAACTCCCCCTCCCCCGTGCGGCGGTAGACCGTCCGGTAGGTCATCTTGGCGGTCGGTGTTTCGACGAAGACGTCGAAGCGGAGCGTCTTCCCATCCTCCTCGCACACCCCGTCTCCAGTCGTCACCGCGGTCGACTGGTTCGAGAGGACGAGCTGGGTGGGGCGCTCGCGCGCGTTGTCGTGGCCGAGGATGTGGAGGACGGTCATCGTCCTCCCGTCGGCCTGGCTCTTGATCTCCAGCTCGAGGAACCGCCCGTCGAGGATCATCTTCGCCTCGACCGTCCCCTTCGTCTCGGAGGCGGGCCTCCCCTCCATCTGGGCGGTCCGCATCCTCGCGTCGTAGGAGCCCGCGAAGGCCGCCAGGTGCTCGTGGTGGGGGCCCGGCCTCGTGAGGGCGAGGTAGCGGGCAGTCGCATCCTCGGCATTCCCCTGGGCGAGGAGGGGAACAGCGGCGAGGGGAGTCGCGAGGCAGGCGAGAAGCGCGAGGGTCTTCATGCAGGGCTCCGGGGATGCGAGCCGCGCCTTCGGCGCGATCTCGGTCGGGGATCGTAGCCGCAGTTCAGGGTGTTCCGCTCTCCTGAGCGGGGAGGGTGCCGCCGGGCCGACGGAGCGCAATCCGCGTCAGCACTCCGAGGAGCACCCACGCGGACGCGGTCCAGACGAGCGCGGCCGACCAGGGGAGGGAGAGCGCCACTCCCCGCTGCCCTGTGAAGAGCGTGGAGGCGCCGAGGGCGAGGGCCGAAACGGCGACAAGGCCGGAGAGGACGCCGAGGAAACCACGGAACATGCGCGCGGCGCGGGGGAACTCGGCGGCATTCGTGCGCCGGAGACCGAGGCTGGCGACGCGGAAGGCGAGGCCCCCCGCGAGGGCGAATCCCAGCCCGGCGCCGGCCTCGTCCGGATCGGCGTGTTCGCCGAGCCCGATCCCGCGGAGTCCCCAGTCGACGACCGCGGTCGCCCCGCCGAGCGCGAGGAGGAGGCCGAAGGTCGCGATCGAGAGGAGGGCCGTCTTGAGGCCGAGGTGGGGATCAGGGACAGGATCGTGTTGGTCGCGCCACCGTAGGACCAGGTAGATCGCGAGGAATCCGAAGGGGATCGTTCCCAGGAGGAAGGGGAGGATCCCCCAGAAGGCGAAGAGAGTCGTCACGGTGCGGCTCATCCCGGTCGGGCGCGCCGGAAGCATGTCCCTCGCGCGACCCCCGCTCAAGCAAAGGGAAGGGGGGCCCCGACGGTCGGGGCCCCCCATGGGGATCTTCGAGATCGATCAGAACGTGAGCGAGTCGAGGTTGCTCGTGTCGAAGCTGAATCCGCCCGAGTAGGAGACGCTGAAGGCCTGGAGGTTGACCGTCACGTTTCCCGGGAGCGTGGCGCTCGGGGGGATCGTGTTCTGCTTGGTCAGCGTCCCGCTCGCCGGGATCTCCCCCATGAAGCTCACCCCGAAGGGGAAGCCGAGGCACAGATTGAGGTTGATGTAGGGGATCGTCGTCGAGCCGAGATTCTGGCCGAACGCGAGGAAGACGTAGGTGTCCGGCGGGCCCGTGACCGTCCGGACGATCGTGTCCCCCGGCTGGACGGGGACGTTCGGCGTGACCGTGAGGCCGAGAGCGCCCGGGTTGCAGGGAGGCGGGGGCCCCGGCGAGGAGAAGGTGATCGAATCGGTCCCGCTCGTGTCGACGTTCAGGCCGCCCGAATAGGAGAGCGTCACCGCCTGGTAGGTGTAGGAGGTGCCCGCCGACGCGTTGGGATTGGTCGGCAGGTTGACCGTCTTCGTGCCGGAAGAGGGGATCGACCCGATCGGGATGGGCAGGAAGGGGGAGTCGAGGCAGATCGTCGCCCCTCCGAAGAAGCCGGGGAGCGTCGTCGCCCCCGGGTTCGGCCCCCGGAAGACCAGCACGTAGGCGCCGGGGCTGCCTGTCACGCTCACGGTGATCTGGGAGCCGGGGACGACCGGCGTGTCGGGCGTGACCGTGAGGCCGACCGTTCCGATCGTGCACTGGCCGCGAGCGGGTGCAACGAGGAGCGCCGCCACCATGGGGAAAAAGATCGCGATTCGCATCTGCGGTTTCTCCTTACGGAAGCCGAGGGGCTCTCGGCGGGGGCTGGGGGTCGAGAAGGCGCGGAGTGTAACCGCCAGGCCGGTCGATCGTGTCGCGAAGTTCTGACTTTCTTCCGCGGAGCTCGACCCCGGCGTTCGCAATCGCTTGCGTCCGATGCCCGCGGCCCCTCCGAACCCCCGCGGGGGTCGCCCCCGAACAATCGCCCTAGGCCGTCGGGGCCGCCTTGTTCTCGAGGTCCGCGTCGACCGCCTCCATCAGGACCCGGCAGACGCGGGCGGGCTCGCGGACGAAGGTGAGGTTCGACGCTCCCTCCTCGCTCGCCGTCTGGATCTCGACGTCCCCGAAGTTGAAGATCCGGCCGAGGAAGGACTGGCGGTAGGTCGCATTGTTGATCTTCTCGAAGGGGCTCTCCTTCACCGTCTTCGACAGGATCCCGACCTCGTCGACCAGCCGCCGGTCCGTGATGATCCAGACGTCGGTCTTGAGGACGAGGATCCGGTAGATCAGCCAGGGGATGCCGACGACGAGGAGCGAGAGGAGGATCGGCCAGAAGAGGACGAGTCCGTGGTGCCGGGCGACGTAGAGGATCCTCTCGCCGGGACGGAGGTCGGAGGCCTTCATCGCGGCGCAGACTCTAGGGGTCGCGAGTCGCGCGGGGAACGGGTCCCATTGCGGGCGACCCCGGCGCGCGCGGAGAATCCGCGCATGCGGCAGGAGGGCTCGCGATGACGGCAGCGGCCGGAGGCGCCGCCGCGGCCGCCGCCCGGAGGCGCCAGCAGGAAGAGGAAGAGCTCATGACCGACTACGCGCCCCGCGACCTCGCGGAGGGGTGGGAGTTCAAGATCCTCCGCTCGATTACGGGGGCCTTCCGGAATCCCTCGCGACTGAAGGAATGCCTCGACGAGGAAGCCAAGGCCGGCTGGACGCTCGTCGAGAAGTTCGACAACGGTCGGATCCGGCTGAAGCGCCCCCCCTCCGCGCGCTCCGCCGACGCGGGTCTCCCCTTCGATCCCTACCGCACGTCGTTCGGGATCTCGGAGGGGAGATTCGCCATCTGCATCGTCGGGGGGATCCTCGCCTTCTTCGCGCTCATCCTCGGGATCGTCTTCGCGGTCCGCTAGCCGGCTCGTTGGCGGACGTCACCGCCCGTCGACGGAGATCTCGGTGATCTCCGTCTCCGCGATCGTGACCTCCTTCCGAATCGTCGCGTGTCCGAGCGGGGTGAGCTCGAGCGTGTAGCGGCCTGCCGGCGCGGCATCGAGGGAATAGTCTGCCCAGCCTCCCGCCCCGGCCCCCGTGTGGACCGCCGACGTCTGGACCGGCACCAGGCCCTCGAGGAGGAGCCTCTGCGCGAAGACGA
>CBRGOK010000114.1:0-8952 GCA_967798035.1 uncultured bacterium | reverse complement strand
CCGGGTCCCGGGCACCGAGAAGAGGATCGCCGACGCCGCCCCCCTCCCCCTCGGGTGCCGGACCGACCGCGCCGAAGTCGCACTCCTCGCAGATCCTCACCGCGCGTCCCCGGAGGCTCGACCTCCTCCCCTCCCGGGCCGAGCCGCAGCAGGGGCAGGGCTCGGGCGGCGCCGGCGCGGCGCGCTCCGCTGCGCGGACCTCGCCGAGGGTCCGGCGGAAGTCGACGACGAGGCGGTCCCACTCGAACGCCCCCCGGACGAACGCGCGTCCCTCCTCTCCGAGCTTCCGCGCACGACCCGGGTCCGCGAGGACTCCGCCGAGGACCTCGGCGAGATGGGCCGGGTCCTCCGGATTCGCGCGCAGCGCCGTCCTCCCCTCGACGAACGCCTCGCCGTTCCCTCCGGGGACCCCGGCGACGACGGGCAGGCCGCTCGCGGCCGCCTCGAGGTAGACGATCCCGAACCCCTCGAGGTCGCCGTCGGGCGGGCGGCGGTTCGCGAGGACGAAGACGTCCGCGCTCCGGTAGAGGGAAGGGAGGCGATCGTCGGGAAACCGGCCGAGGAAGCGGACCGAGGACTCGATCCCCCTCTCGCGCACCGCCTCCCGGATCGCTCCCTCGTCCGGGCCCGCGCCCGCGACGACGTAGACGGCCTCGGGGAAGCGCCGCAGGAGCGCCGGCATCGCCGCGACGACGGACGCCTGCCCCTTCCGCTTCATCAATGCGCCGACGGTGAGGAGGACCTTCCGGCCCTCGAGGCCGAGCTCGCGGCGAAGGTCGGGGCCGTCGGGACGGAATCGCCCGGCGTCGACGCCGGGGTGATGGACGACGACGTTCCCCGATTCGTGGCCGAACGCGCGGAGCAGCCCCGCCGCGTACGCGCTGTTCGCGACGACGCGCTCCGCCTCCGCGTAGACGCGCCGCATCGCGTGGATCTTCAGGATCCTCGTCCCGTGGCGGCGGCGCTCCGCGACGGGGACGCTGATCTCCTCCCCGTGGGCGAAGACGACGTAGGGGATGCCGAACCGGCGGCGCAGGAGGAGGGCGACGAGCCCCTCGGGGACCGCGCGGGCGGCGGCGACGACCGCGGGCCTCTCCTCCCGCACGATCCGCGCCGCCCGCGCGCGGAGTCGCACGTAGTTGACGAGCGATTCCGGGCGGAGGAACGGATAGGTGCGGAATCTCACGCGTCCGACCCGGAACGGGAGCGTCGGATCGATCTGCTCGCATCCCTCCGTCCTCCTCGCGAGCACCGTGACCGGCCCGTCCCCGTAGCGCCGGCAGAGGGTCTCGAACCACCGGATCGTCCCGCCCGGTTCCGGGAGGAACCGCTCGGTGAGGAATAGGAGGGGCGCCCCGGTCCGCCCGGCGGCGGCTGGGGACGTCGGGCTCGGGAGGGCCTTCGGTTTCTCGGGGGAGAGGGGCACGGCGGGCGTTCCGGCGAAACGGGGAGTTTCTCCGGCACGCCCCGTGGAGTGTAGCCCGCAGCGAGTTGGCTATGATCGCCCTCGTGGACTCGCCTCCGCGCACGCTGGCCGAGGTCCTGGCCCGCAGCGCCGCGCGTTTCCCGGATCGCCCCGTCCTCCTCCGCCGCTCCCCTCGCGAGGAGGTGTCGGTCACCTTCCGCGAGCTGGAGGAGGCCTCCCGGCGCGTCGCCGGCGCGCTCCACGGCCTGGGCCTGCGGAAGGGGGACCGCGTCGGGCTCGTGAGCGAGAACCGCTGGGAGTGGCTCGCGGCCGACTTCGCCTGCGCCCGCCTCGGGCTCCCCGACGTCCCGCGCGGGGGGGAGTCCCCTCCGGCGGAGATCCGGTTCGTGCTGCGCCACTCCGGCGCGAAGCTCGCCTTCGTCGACCGGGCCGAGAGGGCCCACGAGCTCTTCTCCGTGTCGGATCGACCTCCCGACCTCCGCAGGGTGGTCGTGTTCGACGGAGAGCCCCTCCCCGAACTCCCCGGCCTCGACGTCTTCCGGTTCGGGGACCTGACCGGACGCCCCGCCCCCGATCACTCGGCGGAGGAGGCGCGGGTCCGCCCGGAGGACCTCCTCACGGTCGTCTACACGTCGGGGACGACGGCGGATCCGAAGGGGGTGATGCTCTCCCACGGCAACGTGCTGGCGAACCTCGCCGTCTTCCCGGGGCTCTTCGCGTTCGAGCCGAGCGACGTCCTCCTCTCGATCCTGCCGCTCTGGCACATGTTCGAGCGAACGGTCGAGTACGCCGGGATCGACCGGGGCGCCTCGATCCTCTACTCGGACCGGCGGTCCCTGCGCGACGACCTCGCCTCGGGCCGGCCGACGTTCCTCGCCGCCGTGCCGCGCGTGTGGGAGGCGATCGTCGGAGCCGTCGACGAGGCGATCGAGAAGCTCCCGCGGACCCAGCGGAACCTCCTCCGCGCCTGTCTCCGCGCGAGCGCGAAGGCCGGCGATGCCTCCACGCCG
Organism: uncultured bacterium; assembly: GCA_967798035.1. Lineage (GTDB taxonomy): Bacteria > Planctomycetota > UBA1135 > UBA1135 > JAKEFM01 > JAKEFM01. The sequence goes on along the minus strand of CBRGOK010000114.1, from coordinate 6,516 downwards.
GTCCTCGCTCGCCTCCCCTCCCTCGCCCTGCACGCGCTCGGCCGAGCGGTCCTCTACCCCAAGGTGCGCCGCAAGGCGGCCGGCGGCCTGCGGCTCGCCGTGAGCGGGGGGGCGTCCCTCTGCGGCCAAGTCGAGCAGTTCTTCGAGACGCTCGGCGTCCCGTTCCTCAACGGCTACGGCCTGACGGAGACCTCCCCCGTCATCTCGCTCGCGGGGCCCGGCGAGCATCGGAAGGGGACGCTCGGCCGACCGGTGCCGGGGACCGAGATCCGCATCATCGACGAGGAGGGGCGCGACCTGCCGCGCGGCGAGATCGGCCGGATCCTCGTGCGCGGCCCCCAGGTCACGCGCGGCTACTGGCACAACCCCGAGGCGACCGCCCGCGCGATCGATCGCGAGGGGTGGTTCGACACCGGCGACCTCGGCCTCCTCGACGCCGACGGCTACCTCGCACTGCGCGGCCGGGTCAAGGACACGATCGTCCTCCTAGGCGGGGAGAACGTGGAGCCGGAGCCGATCGAGACGGCGCTGCGCGCCTCGCCCTTCGTCGAGTGCGCGGCGGTCGTCGGGCAGGACCGCAAGCAGCTCGCCGTCCTCCTCGCGCCGAACCTGGAGAGGCTCCGGAAGGAGTTCCCCGGCCTGCAGACCGAGGTGCCCGGCCCCGACATCGAGGACGACGGGGTCCGCGCGCTCTACCGCGCCGAGATCGACCGCCTGATCACGCGGGAGGCGGGGTTCCAGCCCTGGGAGAAGCCGGCGCGCTTCGCGGTGCTCCGGGAGTCGTTCTGCACCGCGACGGGGACGATGACGGCGACCCTCAAGCTCCGCCGCAGCACCGTCTCGAGCCGGTACGCCGAACTCATCGATCGCCTGTACACGTCCCCGGGCGCCCTGGCCCGGATCAGGGAGTAACGGACACCCCCGACCCACGAGTTCGCCTCCTCGCTGCCAAGGGCGGCGAACATCGATTCGCTCCGTGGACGCCCGTCAGGGACGACGGGATGATCCACCGGCCGCTCTGAGGAACCGAGCTCCGGGCTCGGGAAAGGACCCGTGGACAAAGGGGTCGACGCTCCGGCAATCCAAGCGGAGGGCTCCGCCGGGACGCTCGCGGGCGAACCGCAGCGGTCCGGGGACGCGACGCGCCTGCGGCGCGCGACGGTCATCCTCGGCTTCCTCGCAGTCGGGACGGTGGCCGCCGCGTTCGTCCTGTGGGGGCCATCCGTGTACCCGAGCGGCCCGGACGGAGTCCTGACGATCCGCCCCCACCCGCTCTTCGCGAGCGAGGTCATCAACCCTCTCTGGCACTTCGACGTCGTCCGCGCCGGCGCGTTCGAAATGGGGTACCGGGGGCCGAAGTCCTGGGTCTCGATCGACTTCGAGGTCTGGGAGAACGGGCGACTGGTCCGGGAGCCGGCCTGGCACCCGCGGAGCTACGCTTCGGACTTCCGGCTGAAGTTCCACTTCAGTCTCCGGAAGGAGTCGACGGATGCGGAGGTGCCGACCTATCGGCTGAGGGGACTCCTGGAGGAATCGTTCGGCTCCCACGGCGTGTGGATCGGACCGCACCAGATCCCGATGTTCGACCATCGGATCGAGAAGCCCGTCGTCGAGCCCCGGGATGGGTACGAGTTCACGCATGAACTCCACCCGGGCCGACTCGAGACGGTTCGGGAAGGCGAGCACCTGCTCTGGGCCTGGACCATCGTGCGGGCGGAGTCGTCCGAGATCCCGTCCCCGGAAACGAACGGACCCGAGGCCAGGTGGGCGCTGTTCCTCAAGGTCCGCTGCGGCCCTGGAGATGGGAGGACGAAGTGAAGGGTCCACCGGCCGGGTTCCTCCCGGAAGGGTCTCCCCTCCAGGAGGCGACCCGACCTGTCTGGCGACCCTTGGCTCCGGGGAACGCGGAAGGCCTGCTCGCCGCCTGCGCCGTTGTCATCTCGAGCGCCCTCATCCCCAAGCTCCTGGTGCAGCCGTCGTCTCCCTCCGAGGACCTCATCCGGGCCAGCCTTCCTGGCTGGGCCGTGATCTCCGTGATCGCCCTCGCGTGCCGGCGCCGTCTCGCGCCCTTGCTCGGACTGGGTCGCCTCGAGGCGTGGGCGGCGGCCTTCGCGGGGGTCTTCGTGACGGTCGCCGCGGGCGAGTTCTACTACTTCCGCCTCCTCCGGGGCGTTCCGCTCGCGCCGGCTCGAACCGTGGGTCTCGCAGAGCTCGCGCTGTACTGCCTCGCCATCGGGCTGTTCGAGGAGCTTGGCTTCCGTGGCGTAGTGCTCGAGGGATTCGCCGGAGTCTTCTCCCGTCCCGTCGCTCACGCCCTGACGATCCTCTCCTTCGCGTTCGTGCACTTCCGCCCGCTGATCGGGTGGCCGTCGCTCCTCCTCTTCGGGCTCCTCTTCGGCCTGTTGCGCGAGTACGGACGGAGTCTCTGGCCCTGCGCGGCGAGCCACGCGCTGATCGACTTCCTGATCGTCAGCCGCTGGGTGCCGTAGGACCCGCTCCTCCGCGGCCCTCGACTTGGCGACCCTTATCTTTCCGAGGCGTCGAACCCGAGAGTCGGCCGCCCCGGACCCGACCGATCTGCCGCGGCGATCATCGCGTGGACGAGCACCTTCGCGCCGCGGACGGCCTCGTGCAGGTCCTCCCCGCGCGCGAGCCGAGCGGTGATCGCCGCCGAGAGGGCGCAGCCAGTGCCGTGCGGAGTCGGCCCGGGGATCCGGCGCAGGGTGAACTCCTCCTCCCCCGCGGCATCGAACAGGAGGTCGCTCGACTCCGGCCCGGCAGCGTGTCCGCCCTTCACGAGGACCGCTCGACATCCGGTCTCGAGGATCGCCTGGACGAAGTCCCGGATCGTGGGTGACCCACGTGGGTCGAGTTCGGCCAGTTTGGCAGCCTCGTCGAGGTTCGGCGTGACGAGGGCGGCGCGGGGAAGGAGGGTCTTCCGCAGCGCGGCGATCCCGCGGGCGTCGAGGAAGGCCACCCCGCCGGTCGAGGATAGGACCGGGTCGACGACGAGAGGGATCTCCTTCGGGAGAGCGACCGCCACCGCCTCGACGGTCTCGGCGTCGGGGAGGAGGCCCGTCTTCGCCGCCGCGGGGCGCATGTCGGCGCAGATCGCGCGGATCGCCTCCCGCACGGCGCGCCACCCGATCGGGCCGAAGTCGTGGACCCCCTTGGTGTCCTGGACCGTCCAGGCCGACGGGACCCCCGCCGGGCGGACCCCGTGGCGGAGGATGACCCGGACGTCCGCGAGGAGGCCCGCCCCTCCCGTCGGGTCGATCCCCGCGATCGAGAGGGCGACGGGCGGGCTCATCCGATCCGTTCGACCCGGGTGCGCGTCTCGCCGGCGAGGGCGAGGGCCCGCTCGCGGATGCGCCGCTGCAGGGCGTGGATCTCGCGCGCCTTCTTGTCCGCCACCGGGATCCTCGCCCCGGCGATGCGGCCGTGCCCGCCGAAGGTCCCCTCGCCGTCGAGGATCTGCCGGATCATCGGGTAGGCGTCCGTCCCCGGCGCGTCGATGCGCAGCGAGACGTAGTAGGTCCCCTCGTGGTGGCCGCCGGCGAGGGTCCACTTCGTCCCGCGGTAGCGGAGCAGGAGGTCGGCCACCTCGGAGACCATGTCGGGGTTCGAGAGCTTTCCGAGGAAGGCGAGGACGACGCCGCCGTGGGAGCGGGCGATGCCGAGCGCCCGGCGCAGCTCGCGGAAGTACTCGGGGGGGAGGTTCGGGTTCTTGATCCGCGCGAGCATCCGGCGATCCGAGATGGGGAGGAGCTCGTCGTAGGCGCGCGCGTCGGCCGCCGAGGCATTGCGCTCGAGGTCGGCCGTGTCGAAGCGCACGCCGCAGAAGAGGGCGGTCGCGATCCGGATGGGGATCGTCAGGGGGATCGCGCGGAGGTACTCGTAGACGAGGGTCGAGGTCGCCCCGTACTCCGTCCGGACGTCGTAGAAGGGGACCGTCGGCAGCTCCCCGCCCGGCGGCACGTGGTGGTCGACGACGGCGAGGAGGGGGACGTCGGGAGGCGTGACGGTGTGCCCGAAGCCCGGCTGCGTGTCGACCATCGCCGCCGCGCCGAACCCCGACCGGTCGATCGTGTGGAAGGGGACGAGCGGGATCTCGAGCCGCTCGACCATCTCCCGGTTCTCGGCGCGGAAGATCGCCCCGTTCATCGCGAGGACCGTCTCGACCCCCGCCCCCTCCCGCAGCAGGTGCATGAGCCCGACGGCCGCCCCGAGCGCGTCGGGGTCGGGGTTGCGGTGGGTGAGGACGAGGACCCGTCGTTTCCCGCGGAAGATCCCGGGAAGGCGGCGCGGGTCGGGGCGCGACCCCGACGGCGCTGCGGGGACCCGCTCGGGCATGGGGGGTCAGAAACCTTGTTTCCGAAGATACCGCAGCCCCTCGAGGACCGCGGTCCGTTCAAATTGCGAGTCGAGCACGAGGACCCGCGTGACGCCCCGCCGGACGTAGCCGGCGACGAGCCGAAAGTCGACCTCGCCGCAGCCGGGCGGCCGCCCCGCCTCGCCCGCCGCGAGGTCGTGTAGGCGCGCGACGGCGAGGCGGTCGACGAGACGCTCGAGCCACTCTCCCGCCGGGGCGACTCCGAGGCGCTCGAGGAGGTGCGCGCTCGCCGTGTCGTGGAGGTAGCCGAGCCGGCGACCGGGGAGCGCCTCGAAGACGTGGGCCGCCCCCTCGGGATCGAGGACCGCGGCGGGCGCGCTCGGGGTCTCGAGGCAAACGAGCGCGCCGGGCTCCCGCGCCGAGATCGCGTGGAGGGAGCGGCACAGGCGCTCGAGGGCGGCCGCGCGGCCCCGGGCGGCCTCCGTCGCGATCTCGGCCACGGCTTCGCGACGCCCCGGGCCGGCCGCGGCGAGGGAGGAGAGGTCGCCGAGCCGCTCGACCCGTTCCCGGAGGCCGGGAAGGCGGACGCTCCCGGCGGGGACCGAGATCGTCGGGCAGCCGACCGCGCGCGCGAGCTCGACGTGGCGCAGCACCTCGCCGACGGCCCGTTCGCGCGCCCCGGCGTCGGCGTCCGCGAGACGGGAGAGGACCTCGCGCCGCGCGGATTCCGCGGTGAGGCAGCCCGCCTCGAGGAGGGCGACGCGGACCCCGGTGCGGGCCAGGGACTCCTCGACGCCGGCGAAGGAGGGGACGGGGTCCGTCCGACCGAAGGCGATCCCCTCGAAGGAGAGGGAGGCGGTCGCCTCGACCTGCTCCGCGGCGCGGCGGAGCCGCGACCCGAACCAGACGTTCGAGAGGGCGAACAAGGGCGCGGTCTAGACCCGGACTTCCGCGCGGGGCACGGAGGGGCGGAGACGGCGGAGCACCGGGTCGACCTCGCCGCGCAGGAACTCCTCGACCTGCGCGGGGGCCCGGCCGACGAGCTTCGTCGCGTCGGCCGCGCCGTCGATCCGGTCGCGCACCTTCGCGAACGCGGGATCGCCGCGCAGCCGGTCCAGGAGATCGTTCTTCCCCGCCCCCTCCCGCAGCGCCCGCGCGACCTCGTGGGCGTGGACCCGGATGCGTTCGTGGAGCGACTGGCGGTCGCCCCCCGCGGAGACCGCGTCCATGAGGAGGTCCTCCGTGACGAGGAAGGGGAGCTCCGTCGCGAGGTTCGCCGCGATCCGGCCCGGATAGACCGCGAGGCCGGAGGCGACGTCGGCGAGGAGGAGGAGGATCGCGTCCGCCGCGAGGAACGCGTCCGGCAGGACGATCCGGCGGTTCGCCGAGTCGTCGAGGGAGCGCTCGAGCCACTGGTTCGCCGCCGTCTCGGCGGCGTTCGGGAGGAGGGAGACGAGGAAGCGGGAGAGGGAGCAGATCCGCTCCGAGCGGACGGGGTTGCGCTTGTAGGCCATCGCCGAGGATCCGACCTGCCCCTCCTCGATCGGCTCGTCGACCTCGCCGCGGTGCATCAGGAGGCGCACGTCCGTGGCGAACTTCGAGGCGGACGGGCCGACGCCGCAGACGACGGCGAGGACGCGGAAGTCGACCTTCCGCGGATAGGTCTGCCCCGTGACGGCGAAGGCCGAGGCGAAGCCGAGCTTCTCGGTGACCCTGCGGTCGAGGTCGCGCACCTTCCCTTCGTCCCCCTTGAAGAGCCGGAGGAAGGAGGCCTGTGTGCCCGTCGTCCCCTTGACGCCGAGGAAGCGGAGGTCGGCGGCCGCCCGCTCGATCTCCGCGAGGTCCATCGCGAGGTCCTGGGCCCAGAGGCAGGCGCGCTTGCCGAGCGTCGTGCACTGGGCGGGCTGGAAGTGCGTGAACCCGAGGACCGGGAGGTCCTTCCACTCGAGCGCGAACTCGCGGAACGCATCGAGGACCTGGACGAGGCGGTCCCGCAGGAGGTGGAGCCCCTCCCGGAGCAGGATCAGGTCGGCGTTGTCGGTGACGTAAGTCGAGGTCGCCCCGAGGTGGAGGATCGGCTTCGCCTTCGGGCAGACCGCGCCGAAGGCGTGGATGGGCGCCATGACGTCGGGGCGCAGCTCCTTCTCCTTCCTCTCCGCGAAGTCGAAGTCGATGTCCCCCTC
>CBRGOK010000113.1:0-8987 GCA_967798035.1 uncultured bacterium | reverse complement strand
AGGCGAGCCGGTAGACGCCGCCGGGGCTTCCCCGGCCTCCCGTCGCGAAGAGGAGCGCGCCGTCCGGGGCCACCGCGAGGTCGGTCACGTTGAGCGGCCTCCCCCGCAGGAGGACCTCGACCGTGCCCGCGTACGAGGCCCCGTCCGGGGAGAGGTGGAAGGCGAGGATCCGGCCCTGCGACCAGTCGCCCGCGAGGAGGGTCCCCCGCAGCCGCGAGGGGAAGGCCTCCGCGTCGTAGAGGCACATCCCCGTCGGAGATCCGCGGCCCACGTCGAGCACCGCGGGGAGCGAGTCCTCGTGGGTGTCGGGCCAGACGGAGGAGCCGGTCCGCGAGCCGTACTCCCCCCCCGGGACGACGTGGAGGAGGCGCACGGGTCTGTACCAGGGGAGCCCGACGTCCCACTCCATGTCGGAGTCGAGGGCGAAGAGCTCGCCGCGCCCGTCGAACGCGAGGTCGTAGGCATTGCGAAGTCCGCCGGCGAGGACTCGCCACTCCCTCCCCTCCCGGTCGACGTGGGCGACGATCCCGCAGGGGCTCTTCACGCGGTGCGCGTGGCCCCGCGGGTCGAGGATCCGCGGGAGGAGGTGCCCCTCGTAGTGGATCCGGTAGGGCGAGGCCGGACTCCAGGGCCCCTCCAGCGTCGCGTGGTTCCCGATCGCGACGTAGAGGAATCCGTCGGGCCCCTCGACGACGCCGTGGGCGCCGTGCTCTCCTCCCTCGCCTCCGAAGCGTCCGAGCGGGACGGCCCTCCCCCCTTCGATCCGGTACAGGCCGCTCCCCTCCGGTCCCTCCCCGACGGCGAAGAGCGTCCCACGGGAGACGACGAGGCCGTGGGCGGACCGGACCTCCGCCGAGGCCGTCCCGATCTTCTCGCAGATCCCGTCCCGATCCTCGTCCTCCAGGCGGAGGATCCCCCCTCCCTCGACGGAGGCGAGGATCCGCTCCCCGTCGATGGCGATCGCGAGGACCGACCCGATCCCCTCCGCCACGGGCTCCACGCGAAAGCCGGGGAGCGGGTCGAAGCGCGGCCGCGATTCCCAGACGACCCCTGCCCATGGGCCCTCGCCGTAGGGACCGATCTCGCGCGCCGGTGACCATGCGCGATCGTCGAACCCGGCCGAGGTCCACCCCTCCGGAGCCGCCTTCGCGGTCCGCCATCGCGGATCCGACTCGAGCCGGACCCGCCCGCCCCCCTCCAGCCCGACGTCGGCGAAGAAGAGGACCGCCGCCGGACCCGAGTCGTTCCGGGCCTCGAGGGCGAGGACGTTCCTCCCCGGGTGTAGGCTTCGCGCGAGGTCGAGCCGCGTCGCCGCCTCCCACGAGTCCCCGCGGCCGACGAAGGAGCCGTTCGCCCAGAGGGAGAAGTGGTTGTCGCTCGCGACGTGGGCCACCGCGTCCCGGACCGGGCCCGGGAGGTCGAAGGCGAACCGGAGGAAGCACCGCTCCCCGATGGGTCGCTCGAGCGCCTGCGCCCAGGAGCCCCACACCCAGCGCGCCTTCCCCGGCTCCTGGCAAGGGGCGGCCGCGCCCAGGCCGAGCCAGGCCGCGAAGGCGATCGACCGGACGCGCCCGGGCATCTCGACCTGATCCTGGGACCATCGCGCCGTCGCGTCGAGGCCCTCGGTGAGCGAGCGGCACGTCCCCCCCCTCCCGGGGGGGGGAAGATCCCTTGAGCCGCCTCACCCCGTCGCGGCCGGACCCGGCCCGCGGCGGGGGCTCCGTTCTAGGCGCCCGTCCGGAGGATCTCGGCCGCGACCGACTCGGGGACCGGCTCGTAGTTGCAGGGCTCGAGGGAGAAGGTCCCCCGGCCCTGGGTGAGGCTCCGGATCCGCGTCGCGTAGGCGAACATCTCCGCGATCGGGACCTTCCCGCGGATCGCCCTCCCCCCGGCGCTGAAGCCGAGGTCCTCGATCTGGGCGCGTCGCGACTGGAGGTCCCCGAGCACCTCCCCGAGGAACTCCTCGGGGACGGTCACCTCGAACCTCATGACCGGCTCGAGGAGGACGGCGTTCCCGTCGACCGCGAGGCGGAAGGCGAGCGAGCCCGCCGCGAGGAAGGCCATGTCGGAGGAGTCGACGTCGTGCGACTGGCCGTCAATGAGACGGGCCTTGAACCCGACGAAGGGATAGCCGAGCCGGCCTCCCGCCTCCGCCGAGTCCCGGATTCCCCTCTCGACGGAGGGAATGTACTCGCGGGGGATCCTCCCCCCGACGACCTCGTCCTCGAAGGTGACCTCGTCGGTCCCCGGGGAGGGCTCGAAGACCATCTTGACCACCCCGAACTGGCCGTGGCCTCCGGTCTGCTTGATGTGCCTCCCCTCGACCTCCCGCGCCCGGCGCAGCGTCTGCTTGTACGCCACGCGGGGGGCGCCGGTGTTCACCTCGACGTTGAAGTCGCGGCGGATGCGATTGACGACGATCTCGAGGTGGAGCTCCCCCATCCCCGAGAGGACCATCTGCCCGGTCGCCTCGTCGGTCTTCGCGCGGACGGTCGGGTCCTCCCGGAGGACCCGGCCGACCGCGTCCCCGAGCCGGTCGCGGTCCGCGTTCGTCTTGGGCTCGTTTGCGAGCGAGATGACCGGCCGCGGGAAGGACATGCGCTCGAGGAGGATCGGCTTCCCCTCGGCGCACAGGGTGTCGCCGGTGACCGTCCCCTTCATGCCGACGGTCGCGAAGATGTCCCCCGTCCGGACCTCCTCGATCGACTCGCGGTCGTCGGCGTGCATCAGGAGGAGGCGCCCGAGCCTCTCCCGCTTGCGGGTCCGCGGATTCAGGAACGACTCTCCGGCGCGGGCGCGCCCGGAGTAGACCCGGACGAAGGTGAGGTCCCCGGTCTTGTCCGCGAAGGTCTTGAAGGCGAGCGCGGAGAAGGCCTCGTCGGGATGGTGGCGCCGCGTCTCCTTCTCCCCGGTGCTGGGCTCCGTCCCCTCGATCGGAGGCATGTCGAGCGGAGAGGGGAGGAAGCGCGTGACGGCGTCGAGGAGGAGGTTCACCCCCCGCTTCCGCAGCGCCGAGCCGCAGTAGACGGGGGCGATCGACCGCGCGAGGGTCGCCTTGCGCAGGGCCGCGAGGAGCCCCTCCCGGTCGACCTCGCCTCCCTCGAGGAAGGTCTCGAGGATCTCGTCGGAGAAGTCGCTCGCCGCCTCGACGAGGACCTCCGTCGCCTTGAGGGCGGCGTGGGCGTACTCCGCGGGGATCTCCTCCCGGCGGACGCTGCGCCCCTCCGAGGCGTCGTCGAAGAGATAGACGCAGCCGTCGATCAAGTCGACCACGCCTGCGAAGTCGGCCCCCTGCCCGAAGGGGATCTGGAAGGGGACGGGGCGCGCGCCGAGGCGCGTCCGGATCGACTCGACGGAGGCGAAGAAGTCGGCCCCCGGACGGTCCATCTTGTTGAGGAAGCAGATCCGGGGAACGGCGTAGCGCTCCGCCTGGCGCCAGACCGTCTCGGACTGCGCTTCGACGCCGTGGACCGCGTCGAAGACCGCCACCGCCCCGTCGAGCACCCGGAGGCTCCGCTCGACCTCGGCCGTGAAGTCGACGTGCCCGGGGGTGTCGATCAGGTTGATCCGGTGCCCCTTCCAGTCGACCGTCGTCGCCGCCGACGTGATCGTGATCCCCCGCGCCCGCTCCTCCTCGAGGTAGTCGAGGACGGTCGTCCCCTCGTGCACCTCCCCCATCCGGTGGACCTTCCCGGTGAGGAAGAGGATCCGCTCCGAGACCGTCGTCTTGCCCGCGTCGATGTGGGCCATGATCCCGAGGTTGCGGGTCCGGGAGAGGCGGTCGAGATCCGGGGGGACTTTCACGTGCTTCGGCTCCCGGACCGGCGTCGCGGCCTGGGGGCTCGGGTCGGGTCGGGTCGCTGCGGCGGAAGACATGGACGGGAACTCCGAGGAAGAGGGCCCGCGCGTTCCGGCGCAGTCCCTCGACATGGGCGCACGGCGCCCATCTCGAGGGGCGTCCGCGATCTACGTAAAAAAAATCACCCCTCCTTACGGCCAACCCTCAGGGCGGTCGAGGGAGGGGTCCAGTCGGCTTCGAAGGGCTAGAAAGTTAGCCGAGGAAGGTCGCGAGTCAAGACCCACCCCGGGGGGGCCCCGTTTCGGCCCGCGACCCCCTCCAAGTTGAGGAGGAAGGGGGTCCTTCAGCGCAGCGCGAGCCAGAGCAGGACGGTGACCCCGGCGACGAGGAGGACGAGGCCGAGGCGACTCCGCCGCCCCCTTCCGCCGGCGAGCCCCTCCCTCCGGAGGAACTCCCCGTACTCCTCGGGGTCGAGCTCCGGCTCGGGGAGGTCGACCGACTCGGAGCCGATCCGGTCCTCCGGTGCCCACCCGGTGCGGGCGTCGCTGCCGCACTCGCGGCACGACTTCGCGCGCGCAGGGACCGGCGCGCCGCAGTGCGGACAGGGAGGGCTCTCCTTCATCCCTTCCGCTGGAGGAGGAGCGCGACGACCTCGACGTGGTCGGTCTGCGGGAAGAGGTCGACCGGACGGACGGCCGCCAGCCTGTAATCTCCCCGGAGCAGCGAGAGGTCCCGGGCGAGGGAGGTCGGGTTGCACGAGACGTACACGATCGCCCGGGGCCCGAGGCGACGTCCGGCCTCGAGGACGGGCGGCGCGCATCCCGACCTCGGCGGGTCGAGGACGAGGAGATCCAGCGGACCGCGGAGCCCCGGCAGGACCTCCTCGACGCGGCCGGCGAGGAAGCGGGCATTCGCGAGGCGGTTGGTCGAGGCGTTCCACGCGGCGTCCTCGACCGCCTCCTCCGTCTCCTCGATCCCGACGACCTCGGAGGCCTCGCGCGCGAGGAGGAGCGCGAGGGTTCCGATCCCGCTGTACGCGTCGGCGACCCGGCCCCGCGCGGCCTCTCCCGCCAGGTCCCGTACGAGCCCGTACGCGCGCAGGGCCATGCGGGGATGGACCTGGAGGAAGGACCGCAGGGAGACGCGGAGGGTGAGGGGACCGAAGCGGTCGAGGAGGTGGCTCCCGCCGAGGAGCCGGTCCGTCCGAGGACCAAGGATCACGTTGCCGGCGCCGGGCTGCACGTTCCGCAGGATCGAGACGGCCCGGACGCGCTTGCCCGCCGTCGTCCGCAGGCCCTCCGCCGCGCGCGAGGCCGCCTCCGCGAGCCGTCCCCCCTCCGGGAAGGGACCCTTCGCGGTCACGAACGCGACCATGAGATCCCCGGTCCCGACCCCGACCCGGAGGAAGAGGTGACGAAGGCTCCCTCTCCCCGATTGCTCGTCGTAGATCTCGGCGCCCGAGCGGGCGATCTCCTCGCGCAGCCGGTTCGCGACCTCCGTCAGGGCGGGCTCCTGGATGTCGCAGCGCCGGACGTCGACGATCGCGTGGCTCCGCCGGCGGAAGAAACCCGCCTCGACGACCCGCGCTCCCCCGCGCCGGCGCTCCCGCAACGGGTAGATCGCCTTGTTCCGGTAGTGGAAAGGGCGAGGGTCCGCCAGGACCGGATCCACCCCCACCGTGTCGCGCTCCATCGCCTCGCGGAGCGCGCGCTCGATCGTCGCCCGCTTCGACCGGAGCTGGTCGGCGTACGCGCGATCGAGGAGGGAGCATCCCCCGCACGGACCGAAGTGGGGACAGGTGCCGGCGGGCCCGTCGTAGGGTGAAGCGGGCGCCCGCCGGCGGGCGCCCGCCTCAATCGTGAAGCTCTTCCCTGGGCTCCTCGGTTCGGTCGTCTCCGGCACCGGGATCATCCGCAGATCGGGCCGGAGCCGGGGGAGGAGAACTCCCGGGCGGTCCGGCTCTCAGATGAGAGCGCGTCCCAGGGCGGCGAGAAAGCTCTCGTTCTCCTCCCGGGATCCGACGGAAACCCGCAGGGTTCCCTCGAACCGGGGGTACTTCGAGACGTCGCGAACCGGGACGCCATGTCGGATGAGGTCGTGATGCACGCGCTCGGGATCGGCGACCGTGAAGAAGACGTACCGGCCCATCGAGGGGCGAACGGACACCCCGGGGATCGCGCTCATCCGCGCGAACATGCGCTCCCGCTCCTCCTCGATCTCGACGAGGGGAAGGAGGATGGGAGCCTTCTTGGTCGGGGTCTTGCTGATCATGCTGTCTCCGATCTCGGCGAGCCTTGCCTTTCGATCCGCTGTATCGCTCGGCCTCGGGTGCAAGCCCGGGCCCGGGATCCGCGTCGACCGCAGGCGGGCGGACCAAAAGAGACGGAACTCGTGAACCGCTTGGGGGATAAGGTAGGCGTCCCGAGCCAGGAAGTCAAGGCCCCCTCCCAGGATGTTGGGGGAGGGTCCGATGGTCAGCCCTATCCCTGGTGCTGCTGGCGTCCGGACCTCCCGCCCCCTCGGACCTCGATCGCACTCGCTATCCTCCAAGCGTGACTCGCCTTCCGGTTCCCTGCCCCCCCTCCGGACTCGCCCCCCCCTCCTTGTGACCCGGGCAGGCGATCCGCGCGTGCCGGTCCGGGTGATCGTCCCGGCCTCCACCTCGAACCTGGGCCCGGGCTTCGACCTCCTCGGTCTCGCCCTGGGCCTCTATCTCCGGGCGGAAGTCCGGGGAACGGGGCGATCCAGGTTGGAGAGGACCGGGACGCTCGCGGGCCTTCCCGTTCACCCCGGGGGGGACCTCCTCCTCCGATCCACCCGCTTGCTCGCCCGGCGCGCGGGAAAGCGCCTTCCCCCTCTCGATCTCCTCGTCCACTCCGAGATCCCCGTCGCCCGGGGACTCGGCTCGAGCGGGGCGGCGGTCGCCGCGGGACTGCTCCTCGCCGACGCCCTCCTCGGGACCCGGTTGGCCCGCGAGGATCTCGCCGCGATCGGGGCCGACCTCGAAGGGCATCCCGAGAACGTGGCGGCCTCCCTCCTCGGGGGGCTCGTCGCCGGCCTTCCAGGGGAAGGGGGCGGCTGGACCTTCTTCCGTCCGCCCTACGATCCCCGCCTGCGGCCCGCCGTGGCGTGGCCGTCGGTCGAGATCTCCACGGAGGAAGCCAGGGCCGCCCTCCCCTCCCGCGTGCGATTCGCCGTCGCCCGCGACAACGCCCGCCATCTCGCCGCGCTCCTCGAGGGGCTGCGGATCCTCGACCCCGACCTCCTCCGGATCGGGATCCGCGACGGGCTCCACGTCCCCCACCGCGCGCCCTCGATCCCGGCCTACCACGCCGTGGTCTCCGCGGCCCGCCGGGCCGGCGCGCTCGCGGCGACGATCAGCGGGAGCGGCTCGGCGGTCCTCGCCCTCTGCTCCTCCTCCGGCGCGGCCTCCCGGTGCGCCCGCGCGATGGCCGCCGCCTTCCGGAGGGGGGGCGTCCGCGCCGAGGGGAGGGCCCTCGCCATCCCGAGGCGGGGCGCCCGCCTCGCCTGAGCCTCACTCCCGGAAGCGCTGCACGAGCAGGTCGACTTCCCCCGGGCTCGTGGACCGCGCGGCCTCCGTCGCGAGCCGGCGACACTCGCGGGCGTCGAGCTCGAGGATGGCCTGCTTGAACGCCGGGAAGTGGAGCGGCGCGATCGAGAAGCGCCGGGCGCCGACGCCGAGGAGGAGGGGGAGGTGCGCGGGATCCGAGGCAACCTCGCCGGAGAGCATGACCTCGACGTCCGCCGACTCCGCGACCTCGAAGACCTTGCGCAGGGCGCGCAGGACGACGGGGTGGAGGTGGCGGTAGGCCTCCCGGACCCCCTCGTTCCCGCGGTCGGCGGCGAGCGTGTACTGGATCAGGTTGTCGAGGCCGACGACGAGGAAGTCGACCTCCCGGATCAGGTCCCGGATCCCGAGCGCCGCCGCCGGCGTCTCGAGGACCGCCCCGACCGGGAGCCGCTCCCGCGTCTCGACCTTCGACTTGCGCAGGTCCCAGCGCTCCTCGAAGAGCGCCTCCTTGACGCGCCGGACCTCCTCCACGCTCGTCACGAAGGGGACGAGGAGGCGGGAGTCGCGGTCGGCTCCGGCCCGGAGGAGGGCCCGGAGCCAGCCCCGGAACAGGGCGGGCTCGCGGAAGAGCGCCCGCAGCGACCGCACGCCGAGCGCCGGATTCGCCTCCTTCTCCGGGTGGAGGAAGTCCAGGCGCGAGGAGGAGTCGAGGTCGGGGAGGCGGAAGGCGATCCCGCGCGGGGCGATCAGGGCCGCGGCCCCCGCGAGATGCGCGGCGAGGGTCTCCTCCTCCGGCACCCTGCGCTCGATCAGGTAGAGGAGCTCCGTCCGGTAGAGCCCCACCCCTTCCATCTTGTAGGCCGCAGCGCGCTCGACCTCGGAGTGGTTCCCGCAGGAGGCGAGGAGGGCGACCGCCGTCCCGTCCCGCGTGCGCGTGGGCGTCCGGACGAGGTCCTCCGTCCCCTTCTCCTCGGCCGGAGCGGCGAGGGCGGCGCCGTACTCCGCCCGCACGGCCTCGTCGGGGTTCATCCGGACGACCCCCTCCGCGCCATCCACGATGAGGAGGTCGCCGTCCTTCACGGCGGCGAGGAGCCCCTTCACCCCGACGACGGTCGGGATCCGCATCGAGCGGGCGAGGATCGCCGCGTGGCTCGTCAGCCCCCCCTCCTCCGTCACGATCCCGCGGAAGGGGCGGTCGGGGAAGGCGAACATCTCGACGACCGACAGCTCCCGCGCGACGAGGATCGACCGGTCCTCCTCCCCCGGCGAGCCGTTGGCCGGACCGAGGTTGCGGAGCACGCGGATCGCGACGTCCCGCAGGTCGACCGCCCTCTCGCGGAGGACCTCCGTCTCGACGAGCTTGAAGATGCGGTCGAAGTCGGAGATCACCTTCGCCATCGCCGCCTCGAGGTTCATCCGCTCCTGGAGGATCAGGTTCTCGACGTCGGCGAGGAAGACCGGGTCCCGCAGGTAGGCGTCGTGCGTGTCGAAGACGCGCGCGGAGGCCTCCCCCACCCGCTTCCCGAACCGCTCCCGCAGGTCGCGCAATTCCCGCTGCGCGGCCTCGACCGCCGCACGGAAGCGGTTGAGCTCCGTCTCGGCCCCCTCGGGGGAGAGGAGGCGCCGGACGACCCGGCCGAGGTCGAGGTCCTTCAG
>CBRGOK010000112.1:0-8994 GCA_967798035.1 uncultured bacterium | reverse complement strand
GGGGAGAGGGCCTACGCGAAGTCCCTCGCGCGCTCGCTCGGGTTCGACGGGAAGCGCCCGGTCGTCGGGCTCAACACCGGGGCCGGAGCGCGCTGGCAGTACAAGAAATGGGAGGTCGCCGGGTTCCGGGACCTGGCGAAGGGACTCGCCGCGAGCGGGGTCACGGTCCTCCTCCTCGGCGGGCCCGAGGAGGTGGAGCGCAACCGGACGCTCGCGCGGGAGACCGCGGGGGCGGCGATCGAGACCGGGTGCGGCCACACGATGCGGCAGTTCGCGGCGGTCGTCGGGCTCTGCGATTGCCTCGTGACGGGAGACACCCTCGCGCTGCACCTCGCCTGCGCGCTGGGGATCCCGGCGATCGCCCTCTTCGGGCCGACCTCGGCGCCCGAGGTGGACCTGAGGGGGAAGGGGGAGAAGATCGTCTCGGACTCCCTCGACTGCCTCGTCTGCTACAAGACGCGCTGCGACTTCGACCCCCACTGCATGAACACGATCCCGGCCTCCCGCGTCGAGGCGGCGGTGCGCCGGCATCTGCGCCTGCCGTGAGCACGAACTTCCGCTGGGCCCTGGGCAAGGCGCTCGAGGGCCTGGGGCTGGTCGTCGTCCTCTGGGGCCTTGCCTACGGGATCGTGCTCGGGATGCGGGAGGAGGGGCTCCGCTCGATGTCGGTCGAGCTCGGCGCGTGCGCCGCCGGGGTGGTCGTCTTCCTCCTCGGCCGGCTCCTCGAGCGCAGCGCCGGTCGCTCCTGAAGCGGGGGCCCTATACTCGGCTCCGTGGCGGGCGCCCTCCGCACCCTCTCCTTCCTGCCGCGTCTCTGGATCCGCCGCGGCCCCCCGATCCACCTCACCCTCTTCGTCACGGGGCGGTGCAACGCGAAGTGCCGGCACTGCTTCTACTGGGAGGAGGTCGACGCGGCGGCGCCGGGGCTCTCGGTCCCGGAGTTCGAGGCGATCGGTCGCTCGACGGGCCCGCTCCTGTGGCTCGCGCTGGGCGGGGGGGAGCCGACGCTGCGGGAGGACCTCCCCGCGATCGCCCGGGCGTTCCGGCGGTCGAGGCCGTCGGTCCTCTCCGTCCCGACGAACGGCTTCCTCCCGGAGCGCGCCGAGCGCCTCGCCTCGGAGATCGCCCGGGAGAACCCCGACACGTTCGTCGTCTTCGCCGTCTCCTTCGAGGGGCCGCAGGCGGTCCACGACCGGATCCGGGAGGTCCCGGGCGGGTTCGACCTCGCGGTCGAGACCGTCGGCCGGCTCCGGTCGCTCGGGATCGGGAACCTCGGGGTCGGGACGATCTTCACCGTGACGGCGGAGAACCAGGACATCGCTCCGGGTTTCCTCGAGTGGATCGCGCGCGAGCTGCGTCCGGACAACGTCACGATCAACCTGGCGCGCGGGAGGCCGCGCGACCCCTCCCTGCTCGGCGTGGACCCGGCGAAGTACCGCGCCGCCGTCGCGCGGAAGGAGGCGCTCGTGCGGGAGGGGGCGCTCCCCTACTTCCGGATGCCCCACGCGCGGCTCGGCCTCGCCCGCGACGCCGAGATGTACGGGCGGATCGCCGAGATCGCCCGGGCGCGGGAGGCGGGGGAGGTCCGCCCGATCGCGTTCCCCGGCGTGGAAGCGGGGGGCGCGCTCGACGGGACCGGGCTCGATGGCGCCTACGTTCCCTGCCGGGCGGGGGAGATCTCCCTCGTCGTCGACGAGCGCGGAGAGGTGCGCCCCTGCGAGGTCCTCGGCGCATCCTTCGGGAACCTCCGGGAGGTCGGGATGGACCTCCGGGCCCTCCTCGAGGGGGAGCGAGCGGACCGGATCCGCCGCTGGATCCGCGAGAGCCGGTGCGCGTGCACCTGGGAGTGCGCGGCGGCGACGAACCTCCTGTTCGATCCGGGGAGCGCACCCCGGATCCTCGCGCGCGCGCTGCGGTCGTGACCGGGCGGGTCGCCGTCCTCATCCCGTGCCGGGACGAAGGGGCGGTCCTCGGCCGGAAGATCCGGAACACCCTGGCGCTCCGGTTCCCGGAGGGGGGACCCCACACGGTCCTCGTCGTCGACGACCACTCCATCGACGGAACGCTCGAGGCGGCGTTCCGGGCGACCGGGACGGGGCGGCCCGACGTCGAGGTGCGCTACCTCCGTAGCCGGCGCTCCCCCGGGAAGACCGGGGCGCTCGCCGAGGGGATCGAGGCGACGCGCGAGTTCGACGCCGTCCTGGTCACGGACGCGGACGTCCTCCTCGAGCCCGACGCGCTCCTGCGACTGCTCGATCGGCTGGGGGAGCCTGGCGTGGGCCTGGTCAGCGGGGAGGCCCGGTACGTGCGGCGGATCGACGGGGACGCGGTCGAGGGGGACGGCGAGACCGCCTACGACCGCTTCTCGCGATGGGTGCGACGGCGCGAGTCGCTCGCGGGGCGCGTCTTCAGCGTCCACGGCGAGTGCCTCGCCCTGCGCCCGGGGGACGGGCTCCTGCCGGAGCCGGGGATCGCCTCCGACGACCTCGACCTCGCCCTCGCCGCGCGGCGCAAGGGACTGGCCGTGGTCTACGCCGACGGCGCCCGCTTCTACGAGGCGCGGCCGGAGAGCCCCCGGGCCCGCGCCGCGCAGGACCTGAGGCGCGCCCGCTCGTTCGTCCAGTTCCTGGCGCGCCGGGGAGGAGGTGTCTTCGATCGGACCCTCCCCGCGGGCGACCGGCTCCGGCGCCTCGCCTACCTGGGCGCCGCCGGCGCCCCGTTCCTCGCGGCCGGAACGATCGTCGGCGCCGCCTTCCTCGCCCTCCGGGGCGGCGCGTTCGGCTGGGTTCCCCTCGCCCTCCTCCTCGCGTCGCTCGCCTCGAACCGGGTGCGGGGGCTCGCGCGGCGCCTCGCCATCCTCGGCCGCGCGGTCCTCGATCACGTCGCCGGCCGCCGGGCGAGCGACCGCTGGCAACCCTCCCGGTGACGGGGGGGAGGTTCTTCGCGAGGGGGGACCTCGTCGTCTTCGCCCTCGCCTTCGGGATCCGGATCCTCCACGTCCACTTCGTCGAGAGGGCCGATCCCTGGGCGGACGCGCCGATCATCGACGAGGCCGCCTACGACCGCGCGGCGCAGCGGATCGCCTCGGGCGAGTGGATCGGCAGGGAGGTCTTCTTCCAGGATCCGCTCTACCCCTACGCCCTCGGCGCGATCTACTCGGTCTTCGGGCGGAGCTTCCTCCTCGTGCGCGTCCTGCAGGCTGCGCTCGATGCCGCCTCCGCCGCGGTGATCGGCGCCCTCGCCCGCCGGCTCGGGGGGAGGATGGCGGGAGCGGTCTCGGGAACGCTCGCAGCCCTCTACTCCCCGTTCCTCTACTTCGTCGGGCAGCTCGACAAGGCGACCTTCGCCGTGGCGGCGAGCGCCGGGTTCCTCGCGGCGTGGACGCGGGCGCGAGAGGGGGAGAGCCGCGGGCGCTGGTTCGGGGCGGGTGTGGCGCTCGGCGCCGCCTGCCTCCTGCGGGGGAACTTCCTCGCCTTCGTCCCGGTCGTCCCGGCCCTCCTCTTCCTCGAGAGACGGCGGCGGGCGCTCGACCCGGCCCTCTCCTTCGCGTCCGGCCTCCTCGCCCTGCTCCTTCCCGTCGCCGCGAGGAATGCGGTCGTCGGCGGGGAGTTCGTCCTGACGACCGCCCAGGCGGGGACGAACTTCTACGTCGGGAACTCCTCCGGCAATCCCCTCGGCGTCTCGGCCTCCCTGCCGTTCGTCCGGACGGTCCCGGAGCACGAGGCGGACGACTGGAAGCGGGAGGCGGAGAGGCGCATCGGCCGGGCCCTTACGCGGGGGGAGGTCTCCCGGTTCTGGGCGGGGGAGGCCCTCGCGGAGATGGGGGAGGCGCCCGCCGAGGCGCTCCGGCGCCTCGCCCGGAAGGGGGCGATCGCCCTCGGCGACTACGAGGTCCCGGACAACCACTCCTTCGAGTACGCGAGGGGCTTCTCCCCGGCGCTCCGCTCCCCGATCACGTTCGCCGTCGCGGTCGGCCTGGGAGGCGCCGGGCTCCTGGTCCAGGCTCGGGCGGGGCCCTTCCGCTCGACCCTCCTCTTCTTCCTCGTCTACCTCGGGACGCTCGTCGCGACGGTCACCTCCGACCGCATCCGCGCGCCGCTCGCCGTCCCGCTCCTCGTCGCGTCCGGGACCTTCTTCCCCTGGCTCGCCCAGGCGAGCCGGAGGAGGCGGCTCCTCGGCCTCCTCGCGGCGGCGGCGGTCTTCCTCCAGGCGCTCCTCCCCGCCTTCCCCTCCGAGCAGGTCGAGAACAAGCGCTTCCAGGCGCGGCTCGCCCACGCCCGCCTCCTCGCCCGGGAAGGGAAGGTCGACGAGGCCGAGACGCTCGCCCGCTCGATCCTCGAGCGCTACCGCAACGATCCGAACGTCTCCCTCCTCCTGGCGGAGATCGAGCGACACCGGGGGATGAGCGCGCGCACCCCCGCGGAGGCGGCCGCGCGCTTCGAGGAGGCCGAGCGGCTCGTGCGGGAGAAGGTCCTCCCCTTCGCGGAGCGGACCGCGGACCGGACCCTGCGGTACAAGGTCGACCTCGTCCTCGGCTGGCTCGCCCTCCTCCAGGGGAGGAACGAGGAGGCGGTCGCGCGCTTCACGGAGGCGCTCGCCTTCGACCCCGACGAGGCCGACACCGCGAACACCCTCGCGAACGCCCTCCTCTCCGTCGGCCGGTTCGAGGAGGCCGAGCGGGTGCTCGAGCGGGCGGTCCGCTCCTCCCCCTCGCAGTGGCTCCTCTGGAACACCCTCGGCGTCGCGCGGCTGAAGCGGGGCGACCGGGAGGGGGCGGCCGCGGCGGCGCGGCGCGTCGAGCGGCTGGGCGCCCGCCCGTCCGGGCCGCTGCGGGCGCTCCTCGGGGGCGGGTGAGCCGGGCGGGGGACGGGCTCCGCCCTACTCCGTCCCGACGAACTTCCCCCCCGTCGCCTCCGCGATCTTCTGCAGCTGCTCGCGGTACCACTCGCTGTCGCTGTAGGCGACGGCGTGCACGACGACCTTGTGGAACCGGTTGAGGTCCCTCAGGTGGAGCGTCACGCGGTTCCAGTGGACGTAGAGTCCGACCTCGGGTTCGCCGGAGGAGAGGAGGTAGAGGGTGTCGAGCGTCGGGTCGTCGACGACGGTCCGCAGCGCGTTCCGGATGTCCTTCTTCCCGCCGGTCGTCGCCTTCTCGACGAAGGAGAGGGCCGCCTTCTGCGCCCGCTCGTCGAGCGGGGCCGCGGCCTTCCAGAGGGGCTCGACCTGCGCGGCATAGGTGAAGACGTTGAAGACGAGGTCGCCGCGCAGGCGCGAGAGGACGCTCTCGAGCTCGGCGAGGGCGGCGGCCCCCTTCTCCCGGCCGTCGCGGAGATGCGCGCGCATCGTGTCGGACTTGTCGATCAGGAACGCGACGTGGTCGCTCGTCACCTGCAGGCCGTGGTAGGTCACCTGCGTCCCCTCCGGCCGGGACGCCGGGGCGGCCCCCTTCCCCATCGGGAGGTCGAAGGTCTCGCGGTTCTTCGCCCACCACTCCTCCCACTCCCTCCGCTCCGCCCACATCATCCCGGTCTTCTCGCGCAGGGCGGCGACCGCCTTCTCCCGGATGACGGGGCGGCCGTCCCCCGTGGCGCGGACGAGGCCGTCGAGGGAGGGCTTGGACCTGATCGCGGCGAGGTTCTCGGTCGCCTGCAGCCGCGGTCGCCAGTCGGAGTCGGAGAGGGCGGCGGCCGAGCGCTCCTCCGCGGCGTCCGGATACAGGCCGGGGAGCGCCCCGAGGAGCGCGCAGCGCGCCCCGGCCTCGGCGTCCGCGAGCGCCCCGAGGAAGACCGTCCGCATCCCCTCGGGGTCGATCCGGGCGAGGGCCTCGACCGACTCCGCCCGGAGGTAGGGGTCCTTGTCCTTCGAGGCCTTCTGGAGGGCCTTCACGGCGGGGGCGTACCGGATGCGGCCGAGCGCCTGCGCCGCTGCCCGCCGGACCTCGGCTTCCCGGTCCGAGAGCGCCTTCTCGAGGGCGCCGCCGAAGGCGGCGTCGCCGTAGAGGCCCAGGAGCTGCGCGCACCAGGCGCGGATCTCCGGATCCCGCAGATTCGTCCGCAGCTCCTGCTCGATCCGCTGCCGGGCGTAGCGGTCCGTGAACTCAGGGAGGACCTCCCAGGCGATGTCCCGGAAGTGGGGCTGCACCCCGGTGAGGACGTCGAGGAGGAGCTCGATCGATCGGACGGAGTTCAGCCGGCCGCAGAGCTGCGCCCCCTCCCGGACGGTCTTCTCCTCGGTCGTCCGAAGGAGGCGCTCGGCTTCCTTGTAGTCCTCTTCCTTCCCCTTCCCCTTTCCCTGGGCGGGGGAGGGGGAGAGGGAGGGGGAAAGGGAGGGGGCGACGAGGAGGAGGGCGAGAAGGGCGGCGGGAGAGGGGAGGGGGCTCACGGCGGACTCCTCTATCGCCGCACGCGGGCGCCGGCGAGGAGTTCCCCCATGAACGCGCTCACCTCCGTCGCGTAGGGACGTCGCGTCTCGATCTCGCGCCGCAGCTCGGCGGCGACGGACTCGAGCGGCGTCACCGTCTCCTCCGTCACCTCGACGAGGTGCCAGCCCCGGTTGCTCCGGATCGGATCGGAGAGCACCCCCTTCTTCAGGCTCCTCACCTCCCCCTCGAAGAAGGGGCCGTAGAGGAAGGGAGTGTAGCGCCCGACGAGGCCCCCCGCCGCCTTCGTCGGCTCGTCGTCCGAGAAGGCGCGGGCGGCGTGGGCGAAGTCCATCCCGCCGGCGATCTGGACTCGGACGGCGGCGGCGCGCTTGCGCACCTCCTCGTCGATCTTGCGCCGGCGCCTCTCCGTCTCCGCGGGAGACGCGGCGGGGGCGACCGGGTAGCGGGTCTCGAAGAGGATGTGTCGGAAGGAGAAGGTCCTCCCCTCCTTCCCGTACTTCTCCTCCCAGCGGGCGCGGACGTCCTCCTCGCTCACCTGGCGGCGCTTGCGGAGGATGCGCTCGACGAGGAGCTGCGTCTCGACCTCCTCCCGCCGCTGGCGGAGGAAGCTCTCCATCGTGCGCCCGAGCTCCGTGATCTCCTTCGCGACCCACCTCTCCCGGTCCCCGAGGTAGGCGTTCTTCACGCGCTCGGCGATCTCCTCCTCGATCCGGCCCTCCACCTCCTCGGGCCCGACGGCGACCTCCTCCCGCCGGGCGTGCGCGCGGACGAGGCGCGCCGCGACGAACTCCCCGACGTGGGGGTCGCCGCGGTGGCGGGCGATCCACCGGCCGAACTCCTCCTCGGAGACCGCCTCGCCGTCGATCTCGAGCGCGACGCCGGGGGGGAGGCGCTCCTCCCGCGGGGAGGAGGCCGGGCGGCTCTCCTGGGTGGCGAGGAGCGCGAGGGCGAGGGCGCGCATCGCGCCCCGGATCAGTCCTTCCCCTGGCGCACCGGGGACATCGCGGCGCGCTTGCGGCTCTTCTCGTTGAGGAGGACCTTCCTCAGTCGGACCGCCTTCGGCGTCGTCTCGACCAGCTCGTCCTCCTCGATGTACTCGAGGGCCTCCTCGAGTCCCATCCGGTGGGGTGGAGCGAGGCGGACCGTGGCGTCCTTGCTGTCGGCGCGGACGTTCGTCAGCTTCTTCGACTTCGTGATGTTGATCGGGAGATCCTTCTCCTTGCAGTGCTCCCCGATGACCTCCCCGTGGTAGACCTCGTCCCCGGGACCGACGAAGAAGACGCCGCGGTCGGCGTGCTCCTCGAGGGCGTAGCCGGTCGTCTTCCCGAGATCCGTCGCGACGATCGCCCCGTTCGTCCGCCCGGCGATCGCCCCGCGGTCGGCGCCCCAGGAGTGGAAGACGTGGTGGAGCGTCCCCTCCCCCCCCGTCAGCGTCAGGATCGCCGTGCGCGCCCCGATCAGGCCCCGGGAGGGGACGAGGAACTCCAGCCGCGCGAAGGAGCCCTTCCGGTCCATCACGTGGAGCTCCCCGCGGCGCCGGCCGAGGAACTCGATCACCCTCCCCGCGACCGCCTCGGGGCAGTCGACGACCGCGAGCTCGATCGGCTCGAGGCGCTTGCCGTCGACCGTCTTCACGATCACCTGGGGCTTGCCGACGTTGAGCTCGTACCCGTCCCGCCGCATCCGCTCGATCAGGATCCCGAGGTGCATGACGCCGCGCCCCGAGACCTTGAACTCGTCGGGGGAGGAGGTCCGCTCGACGCGCAGGGCGGCGTCCCCGAGGCCGGCGCGGTCGAGGCGGTCCTTGATCTGGCGGGACGTGACGTACCTCCCCTCGCGGCCGGCGAAAGGGGAGTCGTTCACGGAGAAGATCATCGAGATCGTCGGCTCGTCGACGGCGATCGCGGGGAGAGGCCGGGGGTTCGCCGGGTCGGCGAGCGTGTCGCCGATCGAGACCTCCGGGATCCCGGCGACCGCGGCGATGTCCCCGGCGAGGACCTCCTCGGCGGGGATCCTCGAGAGGGCCTCGAACTGGAAGAGCCCCTTGAGTTCCGTCTCGAGGACGACCCTCCCCGCCGGCTGGACGAGGGCGACGCGGCCGTTCGCCTTGAGCCTCCCGGACCGCACGCGGCCGATCGCGACGCGCCCGAGGTACTCGTCGTAGTCGAGCGTCGCCGCCTGGAACTGGAGGGGGTGGGAGGGATCGTCGGTCGGGGCCGGGACGACCCGCAGGATCGTGTCGAGGAGGGGGGAGACGTCCTCCCCCTTCTCCGTCGGGGAGGTCGAGGCCCAGGCGTCGCGTCCCGAGGCGTAGAGGACCGGGAACTCGAGGCTCTCCTCGGGCGCGTCGAGGTCGACGAAGAGGTCGAAGACCTCGTTCAGGACCTCGGCGGGGCGCGCCTCGGGACGGTCCATCTTGTTCACGACCACGATCGGGCGAAGCCCCGCGGCGAAGGCCTTGCGCAGGACGAAGCGCGTCTGGGGCATCGGCCCCTCGAAGGCGTCGACGACGAGGAGGGCCCCGTCCGCCATCGAGAGCACGCGCTCGACCTCCCCCCCGAAGTCGGCGTGCCCCGGCGTGTCGACGATGTTGATCTTCGTCCCCTTCCAGT
>CBRGOK010000111.1:0-9054 GCA_967798035.1 uncultured bacterium | reverse complement strand
CGGCGACCACCCCCGCGGGGAGGGGCGCGTCGAGGAACCGGCGCTCGATCCGCGCGTCCTCGCCGCAGTCCATCGCGAAGTCGCGCAGGCCGTCCCGCTCGAGGAACTCCTCGAAGACGTCGGTCGCGAGGACGAGGGCCGAGGGGGCGAAGACGCGCACGCCCGGGAAGCGCGCGAGCAGCCGCGAGTCCCGCAGGAGCCGGCGCCCGAAGGCGAGGCCGCGCGCCTTCCCGCCGAGCGAGCCCCCCCCGACCTTGGCGAAGGAGGTCTCCGGCTCGAAGGCGTCCGCGTCGAAGACGGAGACGACGAAGGCCTGCCGCTCGCGGCGGAACTCGCGGATCGCCCCGAGGAGGTGGGCCCGCACCGCCCCCACGTCGGGGAAGTCCGCGACGCGGGGGGGGCGGAGGGCCTCGGCGAGGGCGAACTCCGTCCGCGCCCGCAGCCACGTCGAGAAGTGGTTGCGCTCGCCGTGGTAGACGAGGGACTCGTCGGGGACCGTGCGGAGGAGCGCCTCGAGCTCGCGCAGGTCCCGGGCCCGGCCCACCTCCTCCCCGGAGGGGCGCCGGAAGACGAAGTCGCCGAACCCGAAGCTCTCGCGCATGAACCGGGACAGCTCCTCGAGGAGGAAGGGGGAGTCCTTGAGGAGGGTCGAGACCCCCTGCGCCCGCGCCCGATCCGCGTAGGCGGGGTCGCGCGTCTGGAGCAGGATCGGCAGGTCGGGCGCCTCGCGACGCACCTCCTCCGCGAACTCGAGCCCCGAGGCCGCGTGGGGCTTCCCCTCGCGGGGGAAGTCGACGTCGGAGAGGATCCCGAGGAGGGTCGCCCGGTAGCGGCGGAAGTCCTCGATCGCCTCCTCGTAGGAGCGGCAGTGGAGGACCTTCGGCCGGGCCCGCAGGCGCATCAGCTTGTTCCCCGGGTTCGTCCCCTCGGTGATCACCCGCTGGGACTGCCGCACGAGCTCCGCGTAGAGGCGCGGGAGGAACGAGGAGTAGTACCGGACGCTGTCCTCGATCAGGAGGATGGAGGAGACGCCGACCCGCTCGGTGTCGGCCCGGACGTTCCAGCGGTCCTCGAGGGAGTTCACGATCGCGAGAAGGAGGCGGAAGTCCCCCTGCCAGACGTAGAGGCGCTCGATCGCGGAGAGGTCCCCGCGAGCGCGCAGCTCGGCGAGCTCCCGCGCGTCGAAGGCGAGCACGACGACCGGGACCCGGACCCCCGCCTCCTTCAGGCGCCGGGCGAACTCGAGGACCTCGAGGTCGCGCAGGTGGGGGGTCGCGACGACGAGGTCGAAGCGCCGCCGCAGGCGGGAGAGGAGGGCGAGCGCCTCGCTCCCCGAGGAGATGCGGTTGAGGCGGGGCGCGTCGCGCAGCCCCGAGTCGAGGAACCCGCTGTGGAGGAGGTCCTGGAGGCGCCCCTCCTCCTCGAGGAGGAAGGAGTCGTAGGGGCTCCCGACCAGGAGGAGCCGCCGCACGCGCCGGGGCGTGAGGTCCTGGAACCGCTGGAGGCGGTCCTCGACCTCGGGCAGCCCGCGTTCCGCTTCGAACGGGGTCATGGCGCCGTCCGCGCGATTGTAGGACGGAGCGGTCCGGCTCCACCTCCGCCGCGGCGTCTTGTCGGCCGGCCGGGGCCTCCGTAGCGTCCGCCGGGGAAGACGCTCGTGGAAACGCCCGCCCCGACGACCGCCCCCGCGACGCCGATCATGCAGCAGTACCTGCGCGTGCGGGCCGAGCATCCGGGCACGCTCCTCTTCTTCCGGATGGGGGACTTCTTCGAGCTCTTCTACGACGACGCCCGCACGGCCGCCCGGGTCCTCGGGATCGCCCTCACCTCCCGCGAGAAGGGGGCGAACGCCGTCCCGATGGCGGGGGTCCCGGTCCGCACCGCCCCCACCTACCTCCAGCGGCTCGTCCGCGCGGGGCACCGGGTGGCGATCTGCGACCAGGTCGAGGAGCCCGGGCCCGGCCGCGACCTCCTGCGCCGGGAGGTCGTCCGCATCGTGACCGCGGGGACGATCACCGAGGAGGAGATCCTCGAGCGGGGCGCGCCGAACTACCTCGCCTCGGGGGTCCGCGACGGCGCGCGCACCGGCCTCGCCTGGGTGGACCTCTCGACGGGGCGGTTCCTCGTCGAGGACCTGGAGTCCGCCGCGCTCTCCGACGAGATCGCGCGCATCGCCCCCGCCGAGCTGCTCCTCCCGGAGGCCGCGCGCGACGAGGGGGGCGCCTCCCTCGTCCGGGAGGGACGCCCCGTCGTCGGCTACCGGCCCGACTGGCATTTCGATCGGGCCTCCGGCCTGCGGGCGCTGCGCGAGCAGTTCCGGGTCTCGACCCTCGCCGGGTTCGGCGTCGAGGAGTCCTCCCCCGCGATCGGCGCCGCGGGCGCGCTCCTCCAGTACCTCCGGGAGACCCAGAAGACCGCGCTCCCCCACCTCGCCGCGCTCGAGCGGTTCGACCGGGGCGGGGCCGTCCTCCTCGACACTCCGACCCGCGCGACGCTCGAGCTCGTCGAGAACCGGCGCGGCGAGCGGCAGGGGACCCTCCTCTGGGCCCTCGACCGCACGCGGACGGCGATGGGAGGGCGGACGCTGCGGGAGTGGGTGCTCGCCCCGCTCCGCGATCCCGCGCCGATCCTCCACCGGCAGCGCGGCGTCGGGGCTCTCGTCGAGGACCCCGACCTCCGCTCCGATCTCTCCGATCGCCTCGGCGGGATCGCCGACCTCGAGCGCCTCGCCTCCCGCGTCGCCTGCGGGCGGGCGCACCCGCGGGACCTCGCCGCGCTGCGCGCGAGCCTCGGGGCCCTCCCGGCGCTGCGGGGGGCGCTCGAGGGTTCCCCGGACAACCGGGAGCCCTCGCTCCCGCCCGTCCTCTCGGAGGCGGCCGCCGCGATCGATCCCTGCGCGGAGGTCCGCGGCCTCCTCGAGCGGGCGATCGTCGAGGCTCCCCCCCTCGCGACCACCGAGGGGGGGCTCATCCGCGACGGCTTCGACGCCGAGCTCGACGAGCTGCGCGGCCTCAAGCGGGAAGGGACCGGCTGGCTCGCCCGCCTCGAGGCGAAGGAGGTCGAGCGCTCCGGGATCGCGAACCTCCGCGTCGGGTTCCACCGCGTATTCGGCTACTTCCTCGAGGTGCCCCGCTCCCAGGCGGAGAGGGTCCCCTCCGATTACCACCGCAAGCAGACCCTCAAGAACGCCGAGCGCTTCGTCACCCCCGAACTCAAGGAGTTCGAGACGAAGGTCCTGCGCAGCGACGAACGAGGGAAGACCCGGGAGCGCGAGATCTTCGAGGAGGTGCGCGGCGCCGTCGCCCGCGAGGTGCCGCGCCTCCTCGCCACCGGCCGGGCCCTCGGGATCCTCGACGCCCTCCTCTCCCTCTCCCAGGTGGCCTCCGAGAACCGCTACGTCGCCCCGGCGGTCGACGAGGGAGAGGAGATCCGGATCGCCGAGGGTCGCCACCCCGTCCTCGAGCGGACCCTCGGGGACAGCCCCTTCGTCCCCAACGACGCTCTCCTCGACCTCGGCTCGAGCCGCCTCCTCCTCCTGACGGGCCCGAACATGGCCGGGAAGAGCGTCTTCCTGCGCCAGGTGGCGCTGATCGCCCTCCTCGCGCAGATCGGATCCTTCGTCCCGGCCTCCTCCGCCCGGGTGGGCGTCGTCGACCGGATCTTCGCCCGGATCGGGTCGGCCGACGAGATCGCCGTCGGCCGCTCGACCTTCATGGTCGAGATGGTCGAGACGGCGAACATCCTCCACGGCGCGACCCGCCGCTCCCTCGTCCTCCTCGACGAGGTCGGCCGCGGGACGAGCACGTTCGACGGCCTCGCGCTCGCCTGGGCGATCGCGGAGCGCCTCCTCACGACGACCGCCTGCCGCACCCTCTTCGCCACCCACTACCACCCCCTCACCGACCTGGCGGCGCGGTTCCCCGGGGCGCGGAACCTCCACCTCGACGTGCGGGAGTGGGGGGAGGAGGTCGTCTTCCTCTACAAGGTCGTCGAGGGGGCGACCGACCGCTCCTACGGGCTCCACTGCGCCCGGCTCGCCGGGGTCCCGGCGGAGGTCGTCGAGCGCGCGCGGGAGGTGCTGCGGGACCTCGAGTCGGACGAGGAGGAGCTCTCCGCCCGCCTCCTCGCCCGTTCCCCGGGCCGGAGGCGCGAAACCCCCGGCCAGCTCGACCTCTTCGCCGCCCGCCGCGACGCGATCCTCGCCGACCTCGCGGCGCTCGACCCCGAGAAGCTGACCCCGATCGACGCGCTCCTCCGGCTGAAGGCCCTGCGCGAGCGGATCGGGTGACGGGCGGCCCGCCCGCCACCCCCCCCCTCCTTCCGGCGACGCCCCCGACGCGGGGGGGCCTGCCCTCCTAAGAGACCCCTCCAAAAGCCGATACGGAGCCCCGCAAGGGGGAGCGAAGCGAAGCGATGCGGATTCCCTGGAGGCGCGACCGGGTCCCCGAGCCGACGCTCGCGGGGTCATGCTCCGGCGTGGGATGAGCCACCCCCGCCGGATCGCCCTCCTCGCCCTCGCGGCGGCCGCCGCCGTTCCCTCGACCGGCGCGGGCCAGGCGTCGAGGGACCCGCGCCTGCACGACGCCTGGGTCGCGCGCCGGAAGTACGACGACACCTACCTGCGGCTCGTCGGGGACTCCATCGCGGGGTCGGCCTCCGCTCCCGACGGGATCGCCCTTCCGAGCGACGGTCCGGCCGGGAAGGAAGGGGAGATTCTCGTCGTCTTCTACGACGCGTTGCGCATCAAGGACATCGAGCCCGGCGGACTCGCCTCGATCCGTTCCCTCGACGGGGGAGAGACCTGGTCCACCCGCCGGCCGGTCGTCCTGCGGGGCAAGCGCAACGAGGGAGCCTGCATCGAGCCGACCCTCGTCCCGCTTCCCGACGGGAGGATCCGTCTCTACTTCGTCGCCTGCCCCGAGGATCTCCCCCCCCAGGCGTGGCCGCCGGAGACGCGGGAGGTCCACTCGGCCGTCTCGATCGACGGCGTGCACTTCGACGTCGAGGACGGGGCGCGTCTGGCCCTCTGGGGCGTGCGGAGCCCCTCCGTCGTGCGCCCGCCCGACGGGGAATGGTGGATGTTCTTCTCGAGCGGCGAGGAGACGCTCCTCGCGCGGTCATCCGACGGACTCAACTTCGACCTCGATCCGACCTTCGTCTGCGAGGAGGGGTGGTCCCCCGGAGCGATCGCCGATCCCGAGGTGGGGGTGCGGCTCTTCGTCACCGCCAAGGAGGGGATCTTCGAGATCCCCGTCGACGCCGCCGGAGGGCTGGGCCTCGCGACCCTCGCTCTACCGGTCCCGCCCGGTTCGGGAGGGGTCGGGGATCCTTCCCCCGTCCGGCTCCCGGACGGTGCCGAGCTCCTCGTCTACCGCCAGGTCCCGCACGTGAAGGTCGTGATCCCCAAGCCGCTGGAGCCGCCGAAGAAGGAGCCGGTGAACCCGCGGCGGCAGGCGGAGCCCGTCAAGCCGCGCAAGCCGGCTCCCCTCGGCCCGCAGCGCCCGCGGGGCGTCCCGCGCCGGCGCACCGGGTAGTAGGGAGCTCCCGCGAGCGGGAGAACTCGACCGGGCGCTCGCGCCGGGTCCTGGATCGTTCGGTTCGCCCCGATCCGGCTCGACCCCTGGTGAGATCGTTGTTCCGCCGTCCCGCCGGGAGGGGAGGGGATTTCTAAGGTCACAGTTTGTGACCTTAGACGCGCGGGTGTAGTGAGCGTCGGCCGACCGAGGGGCGGGGTCGGTCCGTGGACCGTCTGTAACCAACAGGCCGTCCTGCGTCATTACTGCATGGAGACGAAGTCGGCCTCTCTCGTCCCGCACGAACGGATCGAGTCCCGGATCCTCCTCCTCCGCGGGGAGAGGGTCATGCTCGATTCGGACCTTGCCCGGCTCTACGGAGTGACGACCGGGGCGCTCAACCAGGCGGTGAAACGCAACCTCTCGCGCTTCCCGGAGGACTTCATGGTTCGCCTCACCTGGGGGGAGGCGAGATCCCTTCTAAGATCACAGTTTGTGATCTTAGAACGAGGGCAGCACCTGAAGTACCGGCCTTACGCCTTCACCGAGCAGGGCGTCGCCATGCTCTCGAGCGTGATCCGCAGCGAGACGGCGGTGCGGGTGAACATCGCCATCGTTCGAGCCTTCGTCCGGCTGCGGAAGGCGCTCGCCGAACACGCGGAACTCGTCCGCAAGATCGAGGAACTCGAGCACCGGTACGACGGCAACTTCCGCGTCCTCTTCGCCGCGATGCGACAGCTCATGGAATCCCACACGCGAAGGGGGAGGAGGGTCAGGATCGGGTTTCGCGCTCCGGAGAAGGCGACCTCCAACCTCGGGGGACCCCCGACGGAGGGCTCGCGGGATCGGGGGGAGCGCCGTCATCCCCGTCGGGGAGGCGGGGGGTAGAGGACGCCCGTGTTCGGGTTGTCCGGGTCGAAGGCGAAGGCCTCGCGGCTGCGGAGGAACTCCTCGAGCGCGATCCCGGGGATCGCGAAGTTCAGCCCCTCCGAGAAGAGGAACTTCCAGGCGATCACGCCGACCACCTCGCCCCGCAGGTTGAAGAGCGGCCCGCCCGAGTTCCCCGGGTTCACCTGGGCGGTCGTCTGGACGTAGACGCGGCCCCCCTGCTCGCGGTTCGTCGTGCTGACGATCCCCTCGGAGACGGAGCGCTCGAGGCCGAGAGGATTGCCGATCGCGAAGACCGGCTGCCCGACGCGCAGGTCGCGGGAGTCGCCGAGGAAGGTCTTCGTGAACGGGGGGCCCTTCTGCCCGGGCTTCGGCTCGATCTTGATCAGCGCGAGGTCGGCGAAGGGGTTCGTCGCGACGATCCGGCAGTCCTCGTAGGCGATCTTCTCGAACTCGCGCTCTCCCTTGCGGAAGAGGGTCGCCGTGATGCGACGCTCCGGCTGGACGACGTGGGCGTTCGTCACGACGTACCCGTCCTCGTGGATGACGAAGCCCGAGCCGAGGCCGGAGGGGGTTTTGATCGTCAGGACCGCCTCGCCGAAGCGCTCGACCTGCTCGCGCACGCTCGCCTCCGGGAGGCGGGCCCGGGAGAAGAGGGCGTCGGAGGCGACCTCCGCGGGACCGCTCTCGGCCCGGGAGGCGGCGGCGCGGACCAGGACGTCGCGGCGAGGGACCTCGACGACGGTCGGCCCGATGTCGACGAAGAGGGCCGACTCGGTCTCCTTGAGGGTGCGGCCGGAGAGCCGCCCGCCGCCGGCGAGGGTGAGCTCCTCGACGGGAGAGGGGCCCGCGCGGGGCCGGGGCTCGCTCGGCTGCGCGCCGGGCGCGGCGCAGGAGGCGAGGAGCGCGATCGTCGTGGAGGGGAGGAGGAAGGAGAGCCGTTCCCCCATGCGGGTGCCTGTCCCTCGGAATCGGGGGCGCTATCCTACCGGCCCGAAACGCGGGAAAAGCCTCCTGAAACGGCGCCTTCCGATTGTGACGGCGGGGATCCTTGCTGCCGGAGGGCTCCTCGCGGCGGGCCTCCTGGCCGGGCAGGACGGAGAGGCGCTCGCGAAGCGCTACGGCTGGACCGGTCCCGAGGTCTACAAGTTCCACCTCCAGACGACCGGGCTGCGGGCCGCGGACCTGAACGGCGACGGCCGGACCGACCTCGTCTTCGCCGACAACGACCGCGCGCGGATCGAGGTCCTGCTCCAGCGCGCCCCCGAGGAGCAGGCGAAGCCCCAGCCGCCGCCCGAGGACGACGGCCCGAATTCGATCCTCGAGCCGGGCCGGTTCCGCCGGGCGCCGGTGGCGGTCGAGGCGAAGGTGCACTCCCTCGCGACGGGGGACTTCACCGGCGAGGGCCGGACCGACCTCGCCTGGTTCGGCGACGACAACCGCCTCGTGATCGCCGCCGGCCAGCCGGACGGCACCTTCGCCCGGGCGCGGGAGTGGAAGATCGAGGAGGGCTCCTCGGCGCGCGCGGCCCTCGCGGCGGCGGACCTGAACGGAGACGGGCGCTCCGACCTCGCCCTCCTCGGGGGGAAGGAGTCGCGCGTCCTCCTCTCGGGCCCCGAGGGATCGTTCGCGGAGCCGGCGCGGTATCCCGCGAGCACGGAGAAGGCGAACGCGCTCTCCCTCGTCGACCTCGACGGCGACCGCGCCCTCGATCTCGTGCTGGTCGCCCCGGACGAGGAGCGGCCGATCCGCGTCCGGTTCGGGTCCTCCGCCGGGAGCTTCGGCCCCGAGATCCCCCTCCAACTCCCCCCGATCCGGGCCGCGACCTTCGCGGACGCCGACGGCGACGGGAAGGCCGAGGTCTTCGCGATCCACCGGACCTCGGGGCGCGTCGGGATGTACGTCTTCGAGCCGCCGGCGCGGGGGAAGGCGCGCTTCCCCTTCGGCTCGGTCCGCTACCACGCGTTCGAGGCCTCGAAGGGGGGGGCGGAGAAGGGGCGCGGGATCGCGCTCGGCGACCTCGACGGCGACGGCCGCCCCGACGTCCTCGTCTCGGAGCCCGCGGGGGCGCGGCTGGTGCTCTACCGCGGGCGCCCGGACGGCGGGTTCGAGGAGGGGGAGTCCTTCCCCTCCTTCGTCGACGGCCGGGCGGTCCGGATTGCAGATTTCGACGGGGACGGCCGATACGAGGCGGCCGTGCTCTCGGTCGAGGAGAAGGCGATCGGGCTCTCCCGCTTCGCCGAGGGGCGGATGACCTTCCCCCGGGCGATCCCCCTCGAGGGGACGCCGGCGGCCTTCGACGTCTCCGACCTCGACGGGGACGGGAAGGCCGACCTCGCCGTCGCGCGCCGGGCGGGCAAAGGGGAGCACGCCCTCGTCGTATTCCGGCACGCCGCCTCGGGGCTCGAGCCCGCGAAGACGCTCCCCTTGCCGGAACTCCCGACCGACCCGACGGGCCTCCTCCTCGTCGATCTCGACGGGGACCGGCGGCGCGACGTCGTGCTCTTCATGCCCCGCGAGTCTGCGCGGATCGTGCTCAACGGCGAGGGCCTCGCCCTGAAGGATCTCGCCGGGGCCGACGCGCGGCAGGCCCTGACGAAGGGGGTCCGCGAGAACTCCTGGAGCCGGGCCGACGTCGAGGGGGACGGACGGG
>CBRGOK010000110.1:0-9059 GCA_967798035.1 uncultured bacterium | reverse complement strand
TCGCCGCGCGGCCGGGGGAGGCCGTCGCGCTCGACGAGGCCGCCGTCCCGAGGATCCGCCTCAGGGAAGCCGGCTGAAGACCTTGTAGCGGAACTCGTTCCAGGAGGTGCCGTTCCCCGAGGGGAAGATCGTGACGGTGATCTGCGACTTCCCCGCCGTGAACGCCGCGGGGATCTCGAAGCAGTCTTCCATCCACCGGGAGAAAGGATTCGTCCGCGACTGGTACCAGACGCCGACCGGGATCCCGTCGACGAGGACCTGCGCGCGCTGGCGGTCGGCCCCCTGGTCCGAGAGCCGGACGAGCCGCACCCCCTCGTTCGAGGGGAGGATGTCGGCGAGGAAGGAGCTGGACGCGCCGACCTCGTAGCCGTCGTCCGGGACGAGGCTCGCCGGGCTCCCCTCGAAGGAGGAGAGCAGGACGCTGGGCGAGACGCCCGGGACGAGGGCGTACGCGTGGGCGGCTTCGCTCGCGATGTTCCCCACGTCGAACTCGGCCGTCTGGACGAGCGCGGGAGCGTCCGCGCGGTAGAAGAAGACGACGGCGTCGTAGACCCCCTCGTTCGTGTTGGCCGGCCCGTGCTCGAAGCCGAACTTGAGGCTCTCGTAGAACGGGATCGAGTCGCCGAACATCAGGCGGTAGCAGGAGGTCTCGTCGCTGTCGGGGGTGACGCCGTGGTGCGGGTAGCCGTGCATCGGCTGCGCGAAGGGGGTCTCGAGGGGGCTCTCGTACCAGCCCCAGTTGAAGAAGGTCTCCGTCGCCGTCCCGTGGACGGCGGGCGTCCGCAGCCCGTCGACGTAGATGCGCTCGTCCCCCTCGAGGAGGGTGCGCCCGAAGGGGGGGTCGAGGGTCGTCAGGTCGGCGACGATGCCGACGAGGCGGCCGTGCCCCGTCGTGTCGAGGAGGACCACGTCCTCCCCCCGGACCGGCGCGTCGAGAAACGTGTGGACCGCGCTGAAGTACCCGAAGGGGGCGCCGTACGACCCCTCCCGCCAGCGCACGACGTGCTCGACGGGGACCGGGACGGTCGAGTCGTTGACGAGACTCACCGTCGCCGAGGCGTGGAAGGGCATCGGGAAGTAGAGGTAGCCGGTCCCGTCGGCCCGGCGGCCGAAGGCGAGGCCCGCGACCGGGACGGGCGCGAAGCCGGTCCCGAAGAGGAGCCCGATCGGCGCGTCGACGCGCGGCGCGCTCTCCCCGTCGTAGGCGATCCGCAGGCGCACGCCCCGCAGGGTCGAGGGGGGCTGCCCGTCGAGGGGACGCAGCTCGACCGCCGTGATCCACCCCTCGCCGTCGAGGGAGGCGATCTCGACCGCCGAGGCCGGGCCGACGGTCGTCGTCCCCGGGATCGAGAGGTCGGACTCGCTCCCCGGCTTCGGGTCGGAGCCGACGAGGGCGAGCACGGCGAGGGCGTCGGAGGGGTCGTCGGAAGCCTCGTACGTCTTCACCCCCTCCGCCGTCTCGAAGAGCCGGGCGTCGATGTTGTAGAAGTGCGGAATTCCCTGGGTCGCGATGCGCAACCCCTGCTCGAAGGGGAGGGGGAAGTAGCCGAAGGGCCCGCCGGAGGAGGTCGCCTCCCCTCCGACCAGAGGGGAGGGGAATCCCGCCGTCGCCCCCGACGTGAGCTCCTCGATCGTCAGCTCGATCCGGGGGACGCTCTCCCCGTCGAAGTAGAACTTCAGGGGGAAGAACTCCGCGCCCGGGACGAGGAAGACGGGAGGGGTGAAGGTCCCGCCCAGGAGCGCGAAGTTGAGCCGGTTCACGACCCCCGCCCCCTCGACCTCGAAGATCACGAACTCCGCGCCGTCGTAGTAGAGGTAGGCGCGGTTCCCGGGGACGATGCCGACGCCGGAGAACCCGTCGTCGTTCCCCCCGCTCAGGTCGAACCCGCCGAAGTGGGCGTGCCGCTCCCCCACCGGCAGCTCCGCGAGGCGGTCGAACCGCTCGAGCACGGCGAGCCCGACGTTCGGGTTCACCACCGCGGGCGGGGGGGTGTCGCCGGATCCTCCGCCTCCGCCGCCTCCCGCGCAGGAGGCGAGGAGGGAACCGAGAGCGGCGAGGCTCGAGAACCAGCGCGTTCGGGGTGCGCGCATCATCCCGGGGCTGGGAGAGACGATTCTAAGCCACCCCGGGAGGACCGGGGAGGGCCCGGGCGCCTCAGCCCTTGACGCAGGCGATCGGCCGCAGGCGCGCCACCCTCCGGGCGAGCCCGGCCTCGTGGGTCGCGCGGGCGACGTCGTCGATGTCCTTGTAGGCCCCGGGGGCCTCCTCGGCGAGGCCCCGGAGGCTGTGCCCCTTGATCAGGATCCCGCGCGAGGCGAGCTCCCGCTGCAGGCGATCGCCGCGCCAGTGGCGCAGCGCCTCGCTGCGGCTCATCGAGCGGCCGGCCCCGTGGCAGGCCGACGCGAAGGCGAGGCCGGCCGACGCGGAGGTCCCCGCCAGCACGTACGAGCCCGTCCCCATCGTCCCCCCGACGAGCACGGGCTGGCCCACCTCGCGATACGCGGCCGGCACGTCGGGATGCCCCGGACCGAAGGCACGGGTCGCCCCCTTGCGGTGGACCCAGAGGCGGCGGCGCTCCCCGTCGACCTCATGCTCCTCGACCTTGCAGGTGTTGTGGGAGACGTCGTAGAGGATCCCGACCCGCGCCTCCGGCAGGACCGACCGGAAGGCGCGCGCGGCGAGGGCGGCGATCACCTGGCGGTTGGCGAGCGCGCCGTTGACGGCCGCCGCCATCGCCCCGTAGTAGCGGCGCCCCTCGGGGGAGTCGATCGGGGCGCAGACGAGCTCCCGGTCGGGGAGGGAGAGGCCGAGGCGCCTCGCGGCCTTGCCGAGCTCCCGCTGGTAGTCGGTCGCCACCTGATGTCCGATCGCGCGGGAGCCGCAGTGGAGGGTGAGGAGGACCTCGCCCGCGCCGATCCCGAAGGCGGAGGCGGCGTCGGCGTCGTGAACCTGGTCCACGACCTGGACCTCGAGGTAGTGGTTCCCGGAGCCGAGCGTCCCGATCTGGTTCAGCCCGCGGCTCTTCGCCGTGTCGGAGACCGCTCCCGGGTCGGCCCCTTCCATGCGGCCGCGCTCCTCGACGAACTCGAGCTCGCCGGGCTCCCCGTAGCCCTGCTCGACGGCCCACCGCGCCCCGCCGAGGAGGACCTCGTCGAGGCCCTTGCGATCGAGCCGGATCTTCCCCTCGGAGCCGATCCCCGCGGGAACCCGCTCGAAGAGGGCCGTCGCGACCTCCTCCAGGCGCGGCCGCACCTCCTCCTCGGGGAGCCCGGTCCGCAGCGCCCGGACGCCGCAGGAGATGTCGTAGCCGATCCCCCCCATCGAGATCACGCCCCCCTGGCTAGGGTCGAACGCGGCGACCCCGCCGATCGGGAAGCCGTAGCCCCAGTGGGCGTCGGGCATAGCGAAGGCCGCCGTCACGATCCCCGGCAGCCGCGCGACGTTCGAGATCTGCTCGCGGACCTTCTCGTCCATCCCCTCGAGGAGGGCGCGGTCGGCGAAGAGCCGGGCCGGGACGTTCATCAGGCCGACGGCGGGGATCTCGAAGCAGGACTCGGAGATCTGGTGGAGGTCGCTCGTCTGCATGGCTCACACGTCCACGACGCACTGGGCGAGGTACCCCTCCCCCTCGCGCGCCACCCGGAGGAGCGTCAGCGTCGCCCCTTTCACCTCCGTGCCCCCCCGGTGTCGCGCCGGGTCGAAGGGCTCTCCCGCCGCCTCGCCCGCCAGCCTCCCGTCCGAGATCCGCGCGCGGCACTCCCCGGGCACGATCCCCTCGAGGCTGGCGGCGGCCAGGAGCGCGTTCAGCCACTCGACGAGGAGGAGCTCCTCGTCGGGCGCCTCCGCCTCGACCGCGACCCGGCGGACCGGCCGCACCGCGGAGAGGGGCTCGACGGCGATCGAGAACATCGCGCGCGCGGCGTTCTCGAAGGCCGCCTCCAGGGTGGGGCCGAAGCCGCGGACCCCGTAGTCCGCGCCATGCTCGAAGACCTCGTACGGCCCCGGGGGCATCGACCCTCTCCTGAGCAAGCCCCGTTCCAGAACCAAGAGCAGGAGGAGCACCTGGCGGTGTCCTCCTGCGAGGCGGGAACCCTGGCTATAGGCGCCAGGGCCGGCCCACGGTGTAGTCCCGCGGGATTCCGGGGTCAATCCCCCTCCGGTGTCCCCACCCGTGTAACCACCCCGCCCCTTCCCTGTGGGGATGAATCCGGAGAGCCTGGCCCTCGTCCGCCTGAACCTCGTCCCGGGGCTGGGACCAGGGAGGATCGACCGCCTCGTGCGGCGGTTCGGCTGTGCGGATGCCGCCCTCGCCGCCTCCCCTCGGGATTGGGAGGAGGCCGGCGTTCCACCCGCTATCTCCGAGGCGGCCCTGTCGGAGGAGAGCGCCCTGGAGCTGGATCGGGAGACCGCTCGCGCCGCCCGCCTCGGGGCGAGGATCCTGACCCTCCCCGAGCCGACCTACCCCGAGCCCCTCCGGACGATCCCCCTCCCCCCGCCGGTCCTCTACGCGCGCGGGCGCCTGGAACTCCTCGAGGGGGATCTCTCCGCGGTGGCGATCGTCGGGACCCGGACTCCGACCGGCTACGGGCGCGAGATGGCCCACCGGCTGGCCGTGGGTGTCGCGGCCGCGGGCGTGGTCGTCGTGAGCGGGCTCGCGCGGGGGATCGACTCGGCGGCCCACCGCGGAGCGCTCGACGCGGGGGGGAGGACGATCGCCGTCCTCGGGAGCGGCTTCGAGCGCCCCTACCCGGCGGAGGACCCCCGCCTCCCCTCCCGGATCGAGGCCGAGGGGCTCCTCCTTACCGAGTTCCCCCTCCTCGTTCCCGCGTTCAAGGGGCACTTCCCCCGTCGCAACCGGCTGATCTCCGGCCTTTCCCGGGGCACGCTCGTCGTCGAGGCCGCGGGGAAGAGCGGATCCCTCCTCACCGCCCAGTGGGCCCTCGACCAGGGGCGCAGCGTGATGGCGGTCCCGGGGCGAGCCGACAATCCGATGGCGAGGGGCTCGAACGGCCTCCTCCGCCGCGGCGCCGCCCTCGTCGAGGACCCCGAGGACATCCTCCGGGAGGTCGGGCGCGGCACTCCCCCCGCGTCGGAGTCGGAGGAGCCCCTCCTCGCCGCGATTGGTCCAGGCGCGACCGTCGAGGAGCTCTCGGACGCGACCGGCCGCGTCGTCGAGGACCTCTTCGTCGATCTGCTTCGCCTCGAGCTCGGCGGCCGGATCCGCCGCTGTCCGGGCGGGATCTACCGGGCGAACGAGCCGGCGGCGGCGGGACCCTCTGGTTGATCGCCGGGAGGGATTCGGGAGGACCCCTACCCCACCCCGAGGACGACGTTCCCGAGGAAGGCCATCGCCCCGCCGAGGAGGGCGACCCCGATC
This sequence comes from uncultured bacterium, assembly GCA_967798035.1. Classification (GTDB taxonomy): domain Bacteria; phylum Planctomycetota; class UBA1135; order UBA1135; family JAKEFM01; genus JAKEFM01. Next base: position 3,681 of record CBRGOK010000110.1, on the reverse strand, counting down.
GTGAAGACGAGGAGCCGGCGCCCGGAGGCGCGCAGGATCTTGCCGAGGTCGTCCTGGCCGTAGGCGCTGAGCGCGACGCCGATCGCGGCCGAGAGGAGGAGGAATAGCCCGACGTGCTGGAGGAGGAAGGAGCGGGTCACGCGGAGGGCTCCTGGTCCGCCTCAGCGTAGGCGTCGATCATCACGAGGACGTTGAGGAGCCCCGAGGCCGTCACGAAGAGGAGGGCCGAGTCGAGGTGAGGGGGGAACGCGTCGACCCGGCGGCCGGCGAAGAGGAGGTGGGCGATCGAGGTCGCCCCTCCGTTCAGGATCTGGCCGGCCCAGTAGTAGTAGTGCCGGTCGCGATCGACGATGTTCCCGCCGGAGAGGAGGAGGCCGACGACGAAGATCGACGTCAGCGCGAGGAAGAGGAGAACCCCCTTCTTCCGCCTCCCGAGGAGGAAGTGGCCGAGACCGGGGACGAGGAAGGAGAGGGTGGCGGGAACCGCCGGAGACCGCCGGACTCCCGCCCGTCCCGCGCGAGCGAGGAAGTGGGCGTCCGAGGCGGCGAGGACCGCGAAGATCCCCGAGAGCGCGGTCAGGAGGATCCCCAAGTTCCGGTACGGGGAGTCGCCGGGGTCGAGGTAGGAGACGTCGGAGTAGAGCCCCCACGCCACGCAGGTCGCCCCGACGTTGAGGACCTCCGGGAGGAGGGTCGGGAGCGGGATGGACACATTGGAGAGGACGAGGAAGGAGGAGCGGTCCCAGAAGCCGAGGAGCGCCCTCTCCCCCAGCCAGAGCCCCAGGGCGTACAGGCCGTTCACGAACAGGAAGACGGCGAGCCCTCGCCGGAGCGTGCCCGCGTAGGCGTGCCCGAGGCCCGGGACGAGGAGGGTCAGGAAGACTGCCGCGAGCGGCCGTCGGCCCTCCCCCGCGCGGCGCACGGGAGTCGTGAGGGTGGAGGGAGTGGCGAAGGGAGGAACGGACCGGGAGTGGGGCCCCGTTTATAGCCGTCGTGCGGAGGGGGGCCAACCGGCCCCTCGCGCCCGATTGAAGGGGCTCCGCGGCGATGCGATCCTCGCTTCCGTGAAGCGGCCGATCTATCTCGACCACCATGCGACGACCCCGCTCGACCCGAGGGTGCTCGAGGCGATGCTCCCCTTTCTCACGGAGAAGTTCGGGAACGCCGCCAGCCGGACCCACGCCCTCGGCCACGCGGCGGCCGCCGCGGTCGAGGAGGCGCGGGCGAAGGTCGCCGCCCTCGTCGGGGCGGAGGCCGAGGAGATCGTCTTCACGAGCGGAGCGACCGAGTCCGACAACCTCGCCATCAAGGGAGCCGCGGCCGCCGCGCGGGGAGGAAGGCGCCACCTCGTCACGGCCGCCGCGGAACACAACGCCGTCCTCGACCCCTGCCGCCGCCTCGAGAAGGAAGGGGCGCGGCTCACCCTCCTCCCCGTCGACGGCTTCGCCCGCGTCGACCCGGAGTCGGTGAAGGCCGCGATCGGATCGCAGACCCTCCTCGTCTCCGTCATGGCGGCGAACAACGAGGTCGGGACGATCCAGCCGACGGCGGAGATCGCGCGGGCGTGCCGCGAGCGGGGCGTCCTCTTCCACACCGACGCGACCCAGGCCGTCGGGAAGATCCCCTTCGACGCCCGCGCACTCGGCGTCGACCTCGCCTCCTTCAGCGCGCACAAGATCTACGGGCCGAAGGGGGTCGGCGCGCTCTTCGTCCGCAAGGGCGTGCCCCTCGAGGCGCAGATCGACGGTGGCGGCCACGAGAGGGGACTGCGCTCCGGAACCCTGAACGTCCCCGGAATCGTCGGCTTCGGCGCCGCCGCGGAGATCTGCCGCGCGGAGCTGGCGGCGGAGGGCGCCCGCATCCGATCCCTCCGCGACCGGCTCGAGCGCCGGCTCTTCGAGGGGCTCGACTTCCTCACCCTCAACGGCCACCCGACCGAGCGCCTCCCCGGGAACCTGAACGTCTCGATCGCCTACCTCGAGGCGGAGGCCCTGATGGCGGCGATCGAGGAAATCGCGGTCTCCTCGGGGGCCGCCTGCACGTCGGCGAGGAGGGAGCCGAGCCACGTGCTGCGCGCGATGGGGATCGAGCGCGACCTCGCGGAAGGGTCGATCCGGTTCGGGATCGGGCGGTTCAACACGGCCGAGGAGATCGATCAGGCGGCTCGCCGCACGATCGAGCAGGCGAGGCGGCTGAGGGCGCTCTCCCCCCTCTACGAGGCCGCGGTTCAAGCCCGCAAGGCGGGAGCGCCGAAGCCCGCTTGAGGGAAAGAGCAGAGGGGCTACGAGACGGGGCGTGTGGTAGAACGTATGGGGGGCGGCTCCCCGAGGTACGCATCGAATGATCGAAGTCACTGAACGGGCAATCTCCGAGATCAAGCGGATCACCTCCGAGCAGAAGATCCCCGAGGGCGCGGGGTTGCGCCTCGGGGTGAAGGGGGGAGGCTGCTCGGGCTTCTCCTACACCCTCGGCTTCGAGGTCTCCTCCCGGCCCGGCGACCAGGTCTTCGAGATGGGCGGCGTGCGCGTCTTTTGCGACTCGAAGTCGATCCTCTACCTCACGGGGATGAAGCTCGACTTCGAGGAGAGCTTGATGGGCCGCGGGTTCAAGTTCGTCAACCCGAACGCGAAGCACACCTGCGGTTGCGGCCAGTCGTTCTCGGCGTAGAGCCGGTCACGCTGCCGCGGGTCGGCGTCGGGCGAGGAGGAAGGTCCCGCCGCCGGCGACGAGACTCGCGAGGACGAGCCAGCCGGAAGGGGCCCCGCGTCCCGGTCGGGTTCCGGCGAGCGGGATGCGACCCTCGGCGTCCCCCAGCAGGACGAACCCCGCCCAGGCCGAGGGAGCGCGCAAGCCCGAGCGAGCGCCTCCCGCGCCGAGGGACTCGACCTTCGCCCGTCGCAGGGCCTCTCCCTTCGACGCGCCGTCCCGTAGCGCGCCGTAGAAGAGGTCCATGAAGGCGAGGCAGACGGGATCCGGGATCTCCCAGAGCGTGAGGAGCACGGACCGCGACCCCGCCTCGAGGAAGGAGCGCGCGAGGCTCCGGACCCCCTCGCCGGGCTGGATCGGCCCTCCACCCGAGCGGCACGCCGACAGCACGGCCAGGTCGGCGCGGAGGGTCAGGTCGGAGATCGCGCGGGCCTCGAGGACGGCGCGGGCGGAGGGATCGGCGGCGTCGTGGAGGAGGAGGCCGGATCGTCCCGGAGTCTCCTCGTCGGGCACGCCGTGCGCCGCGAAGTGGAGGAGGCGGAAACCGCGGAGATCGAGGGCCGCCAGAGCCTCGGGGGTCGCCCCCCGCCCGAGGAGGAGCGTCGGCTCCCCCCCCACGCGGGCGGCCGCCGCGCGCACCTCCTCCGCCGCGCGGGGGAGGGGTGCGAGGCCCGCGCGCAGGGGGGCGGACCCGTCCCGTGCCCCGTCCCCGGCCGCCCCTCCCTCGGTCACGGCGACGCCGAGGAAGCGCAGCGCGGCGGGATCGAGAGAGCCGCGGCGCAGGGCGAGGAACGCCGAGGCGCAGGGGACGTAGGCGACCTCGGCCGATTCGATCAGGTGGCCCGGGCCGAAGGGAAGCGCTTCGAAGGCAAGAGAGTGGAGCGGTCCGTCGGGGAGGACGACGAGTCGCCGGATCCCGTCGATCCCGGCGAGCGGTCCCTCCAGCAGGCGCCCCGATAGCCCCCGCGCCGCGTC
>CBRGOK010000109.1:0-9062 GCA_967798035.1 uncultured bacterium | reverse complement strand
ACCTCTACGAGACGATGGCCGCCTTCTTCCGGGAAAACCTTTGAGCACGCCCGCCGCCCCCGAGGTCGAGGCGGACCGCGCGCTCGACAGGGGTTTTTTCGGCCACCCCCGCGGGCTCTCCACCCTCTTCTTCACGGAGATGTGGGAGCGCTTCTCGTACTACGGGATGCGCGCGATCCTCACCCTCTTCATGCTCGCCGCGGTCGCGAATGGGGGCCTCGGATTCACGAAGTCGCAGGCCGCGACCGTGTACGGCATCTACACCTCGATGGTCTACCTCCTGCCGGTCGCCGGGGGGTGGATCGCGGACAACTTCCTAGGCCTCCGCCGCGCGGTCTTCGTCGGCGGCGTGGTCATCATGACGGGCCACGTCTGCCTTGCGGTCCACGGCCTCCCCTTCTTCTTCACGGGACTCGCCTGCGTCGTGATCGGGACCGGCCTCCTCAAGCCGAACATCGCCGGGATCGTCGGACGCCTCTACGCGCCGGAGGACGCGCGGAGGGACGCCGGGTTCTCGATCTTCTACATGGGGATCAACCTCGGCGCCTTCCTCGCCCCGCTCGTCTGCGGCTGGCTCGCGCAGTCCCCCGCGTTCCAGGAGGGCCTGCGGGACTGGGGGCTGGATCCCGCCCGTTCGTGGCACTTCGGGTTCGCGGCCGCGGCCGTCGGGATGTTCCTCGGCCTGGTCCAATACCTGGCGACCGGACGGCGCCTGGGGGAGGTCGGGAAGCTCCCCGCGACGGCGGCGAGCCCGGAGGCTCGCGCGCGCGCGCGACGCACCCTTCGGAAGGGCGTCCTGGGAGCCCTCGCCCTCGCGGGCGTCCTCTGGATCCTCGCGGCATCGGTCCCCGAGAAGGTGGGCTCCGGCTCGATCAGCGCGGTCTACGCGGTCGTGCTCTTCGGGAGCGTCGTCGGGTTCTTCGTGTGGCTCCTCGGCTCCTCTGCCTGGAGCCCCGAGCAGCGCCGCCGCCTCGTCGTTCTCCTCTTCCTCTTCCTCGGATCGTGTGTCTTCTGGGGGGTCTTCGAACAGGCGGGCTCGACGCTCACGGTCTTCGCGGACGAGAGCACGCGCAACTCCGTACTCGGCTGGAGTTTCGCCTCGTCGTGGTGGCAGTCCGTGAACGCAGGCCTCATCGTCCTCCTCGCGCCCCTGTTCGCGTGGCTCTGGACGCGACTCGGGAACTTCGATCCGACGAGCATCGTGCGCTTCTCGGTCGGCCTCGTCTTCGCGGGATTGGGCTTCGCCGCCCTGGTGGGCGGAGCGGCCGGAGCCCATGGAGGCGCCCGGGTCAGCCCGGGCTGGCTCTTCGCCTGCTACCTCTGCCACACGATCGGGGAGCTGTGCCTCTCCCCCGTCGGCCTCTCCGCGATGACGCGGCTCGCTCCCGACCGCATCGTCGGCATGATGCTCGGCGTGTGGTACGCGTCGATCTCGGTCGGGAGTTTCCTCGGCGGACGGGTCGCCGGGGTCTACGAGCGGTTCTCCCTCCCGGTCCTGTTCGGCGCGGTCGCCGCGAGCGCTGGGGTGATGGCGCTCGCGATGCTCCTCCTCGTCGGGCGCGCCCGACGGCTCCTCGGGAACAGGACGTGAGCGCGCCGGCCGACCTCTACCGGGATCACGTCGCGCGGATGCGCCGGCGCGCGACGGCGGCGCTCGCCGCGGAGCCCTTCGACGCGATCCTCCTCGACGCCGGGAGGCCCTTCCTCTACTTCCGGGACGACCAGGAGGCGCCGTTCCGGACGAATCCGTCCTTCGCGCACTGGACGCCGCTCGCGGGCCCCCATCACCTCCTCCAGGTCCGCCCGGGCGGCCGCCCTCGGCTGATCCGCGTCGCGCCGGAGGACTACTGGACCGAGCCGGCCCCCCTCGGGGATCCGTCCTGGCTCGGGGAGTTCGACGTCCTCGAGGTCCCCGACGAGGAGGAGGCCTGGAAGCGCGCCTCGCCCGGGAGGCGCACCGCCTACGTCGGCGACGCCCCGGAGCGCGCCCGCGAGCGCGGCATCCCGCCCGAGGCGGCGAACCCCGAGCCTCTGCTCCGCCGGCTCGACTGGGACCGGAGCCTCAAGACCCCCTACGAGATCGCCTGCATCGAGGAGGCGAACCGCCTCGCCGCGAAGGGCCATCTCGCGGCCCGGGCCGCCTTCGAGGCGGGCGCCTCCGAGATCGAGCTCCATCGCCACTTCGTGGACGCCCTCGGCTGCGTGGACAAGGACCTCCCCTACGAGAGCATCGTCGCCCTCGACGAGAAGGGGGCGACGCTCCACTACACCGCCAAGCGCGCCGTCCGGGGCGGGAAGGTCTTCCTCCTCGATGCGGGGGCGCGCCACCTCGGCTACGCCTCCGACATCACCCGGACCTGGACGACGCCGGCGTGCGAGCCGGTCTTCCGCGATCTGGTCCGCGGTCTCGAGGCGATCCAGCAGTCGCTCTGCGCGGCCGTGCGGCCCGGAGTCCGGTTCCCCGACCTCCACCGCGCCGCCCACGTCCGCATCGGCGACCTCCTCCACGGGACGGGCGTCCTGCGCCGCGGGGGCGAGGAGGCGTTCGCCGCCGGGCTCACGGCCCCCTTCTTCCCCCACGGACTGGGCCACTTCCTCGGCCTCCAGGTCCACGACGTCGCGGGCCGGCAGGCCGCCCGGGAGGGAGGGGAGGTCCCGCCCCCGGAGGGCCATCCCTTCCTCCGCACGACCCGGACGATCGAGGACGGGCAGGTCGTCACCGTCGAACCCGGCGTCTACTTCATCCCGATGCTCCTGAGGGACCTCCGCTCGGCGCCCGCCGCCTCCCTCGTCGACTGGGCCCTCGTCGATCGCCTCGTCCCCTGCGGGGGGATCCGCATCGAGGACGACGTCCTCGCCACGCCGGACGGCCACCGAAACCTCACCCGGCCGCATGTCTGACGCGAGGACCCGATCGGCGGCCGTCCTCTCGATCGGGCGCGAGATCCTCCGGGGCCGGACCCTCGACACGAACGCCCACTTCCTCGCCGGTCGCCTGACCTCCCTCGGCGCCGAGGTCCTGCGCATCGCGGCGTGCGACGATGACCCCGACGCGATCGCCCGGGAGTTCGCCGCCGCCCTCGCCCGGGGACCTCGGATCGTCGCAACGACCGGCGGGCTCGGGCCGACCTTCGACGACCGGACCCTCGAGGGCCTCTCCCGGGCCCTCGACCGCCCGCTGCGCCTCGAGCCGACCGCCCTCGAGTGGGTGCGCGAGTCGTACCGCGATCTCGCCGCGCGCGGCCTCGTGGGCTCGGCGGACCTGACGCCCGAGCGGGAGAAGATGGCCCGGCTTCCGGAGGGGGCACGCCCGGTCCGCAACCGGATCGGGGCCGCCCCCGGGGTGGCCATCGAGGCGGGCGGGGCGATCCTCTTCTGCCTCCCCGGCGTTCCCGACGAGATGGGGGTCGTGTGGCGCGAGGAGGTCGAGCCGGAGATCGCGAGGCTCCTCCCGCGGGGGCTCGCCCCCGACCACCGGGACGTCGAGCTCGCGATCCGCGACGAGTCCGGGCTCGCCCCGATCTTGAAGGACCTCCTGGACGCGTTCCCGGGCGTCTACGCCAAATCCCGGGTGGCCGGCGCGAAGGACTCGATCCGGATCGTCGTCTCGCTCTCGGCCGAGGGAGGGAGCGGCGTCGCGCTCGAGGAGGTCGAGGCCCGCCTGCGGGAGGAGATCCGGGACGCGGGACTGCGCTGACGGCGGGCCGGGGCCGCCCGATCCCTACGCTTCGGCCTCCGCGAGCGGGAGGTAGAGGGTGAAGATCGCCCCGCCTCCCGGCCGGTTCGAGGCCTCGACCTCGCCGCCGAAGGCCTCCGCGATCCGCTTCACCATGGCGAGTCCGATGCCGGTCCCGCCCGGCTTCGTGGAGAAGAAGGGGGAGAAGAGCTTCGAGCCGACGGCCGGATCGATGCCGGGGCCCCGGTCGAGGATCCGGAGCGCCATCCGTTCCCCGACGCGCTCCGCCCGGAGGGTGACCTCGGCGGGGCCGTTCGCCGCCTCGACGGCGTTGCGGGCGAGGTGGAGGAAGGCCATCCAGAGGAGGGCGGGGTCGGCGCCGATTCGGCCGACGTCCCCCGGGTCCTCGAACTGGACCGAGAGGAGCCGGAACCCCTCCTCCCGGCCGAGACCCTCCGCGATCGTGCGCAGGGCCTCCCGCGCGTCGAGCGGCCGGACCTGGACGTGGATCGGTCGGGAGAAGGACAGCAGGTCGGTGATGAGGCGCGCGAGGGCGTCGAGCCGCTCCACCGTCTCCGACACCGCCGCGCGGTCGGCGGACTCCTGGGGGAGGCGCCGCAGGAGGACCTGGAGGACCCCCTTCGTCGCCGTCAGTGGATTGCGCACCTCGTGGGCGATCATCGCCGCGACCTCGCCGAGCGCGGAGAAGCGCTCCGCGCGCCCGAGGGTCTCCTTCATCCGCTCCTCCTCGGTGACGTCCCGGGAGACGGAGAGGACCCCCACGATCTCGCCCTTCTCGTCCCGCAGCGGGCTCATCTGCGCGTCGTAGAGGCCGCCTCGCCCGGTCGCGGGGATGTGGAAGCGGCGGCGGCGCAGGGACACCGGCTCCCCGGAGAGCGCGCGGAAGAGGCCCCCCTCGTCCCCCATCTCCCGGATGAACGGGAAGACCTCGAAGACGTTCCGGTCGAGGACCTCCTCCGCCTTCAGGCCCGACATCCGCTCCGCGGCGGGGTTCCAGAGCGTGAACCGCAGCTCCCGGTCGACGACGACGATCGCCTCGCGGCTGCTGCGGAGGATCCGCTCGGCGAGGTCCCTCTGCCGCCGGATCTCCTGCTCGGCCTGGCGCCGGTCCGTGACGTCCATCATCGCGCCGACCATCCGGACGGGCTTCCCGGAGTCGTCGAGGATCGTGTACCCCCGGTCGAGGATGTCGGCGTAGGTCCCGTTCGCGCGCCGAAACCGGTACTCCTCCGTCCAGAACGGGAGGCCCTTCTCGACCACGGCCTTGAGCCCCGCCGAGACCCTCTCCCGGTCCTCCGGATGGATCCTCAGCGTCCACCAGTTGTTGATGCAGCCGCTCGTCCCCGGGGCATCGCCGAACATCCGCCGGAACCCCTCCCCCCACCAGACGACGTCCTTGACGAGGTCCCAGTCCCAGACGGTGTCGCTCGTCGCCTCCGCGAGGAGGCGGAACCGCTCCTCGGACTCGCGGCGGTCCGAGAGGTCGATCATCGCCCCCACCATCCGGGCGGCCCGCCCCGCCTCGTCGCGGATGAAGTAGCCGCGGTCGAGGACCCAGGCGTAGGTCCCGTTCCCCCGGGCGAACCGGTACTCGTCGGTCCAGAACCGCGCCTTCTCCTCGATCGCCTTCTCGATCCCCGCGACCACGCGGGGGTAGTCCTTCGGGTGGATCCCCTTCTTCCACCACGCGATGTTCGAGGTCCGGGTCCCCGGCTCGTACCCGAACAACCGGTAGAAACCCTCGCTCCACCAGAGGAGGTCCTTCGGGATGTCCCAGTCGTAGATCCCGAGGGTCGTCGCCTCCGCCAGCAGCCAGAACCGCTCCTCGGCCTCCCTGCGCGTGCGGTCGATCTCCGCCTCCGCCAGGAGGCGCCTCTCCTCCTCGGCCCTCCGGAGCCGGTGCTCCTCGTGGGCCTCGAGGATCCCGCCGAGCTCGGTGTCGAGCGTGCGGTGGAGGGCATTCACCGCGCGCCCGAGCTGGTCCCGGCTCCGCGAGAGGCGGCGGCGGAGGATCTCGGCGAGCCGCTGGCGGGCCGCCCCGACGCAGGCGACGACGACCTGGACGGGGAGCCCCATCCGGAAGCAGATCCCGCCGAACTTCTCCCATCGGGCCCGGCGGGTCGCCTCGGCCTCGACGGAGAAGATCCCCCGGAGCCAGGCGAGGAGCTCCTCGTTCCGGTCGAGACACTTCCCCTCCTCCCCGGCGGAGGTCCGCCTCACCTCCTCGCGCCCGAGGAGGACCCCGGCGCACCCCTCCGCGATCGACCCGAGGTGAGGCTCCACCGCCCCGGAGAGACGGGCGAGAACCTCCGCGTCGCTCACTCCGGGAGAGGGGGCGAGGACCCGCTGCTTCACGTGAATCTCGCTCCGGTCCCGTGACGGCTTCGGCACTGTACGACCCTTTCCGTGAAAGCCAACGGCAGGCCCGCCGTGTGCAGGAGGGCCTCTCCGTGGGGGCTCGGGCAGCGGTTCGCCGGGGAATATTTCCCGGCGGGGTGGTGGAATGTCCCGAGTGACCGGCACCCCCAACCCACCAGCATGCCTGCCCGAATCCTGATCGTCGACGACGAGAAGATGATCCGGTGGTCCCTGAAGGCGAGCCTGGAGGAGGCGGGCTACGAGGTCGAGGAGGCGGACGAGGGAGGGGCGGCACTCCAGGCGTTCTCCCGGGAGGCCCCGGACCTGGTCATTCTCGACTACCGCCTCCCGGATCGGACGGGGCTCGAGGTACTGAAGTCGATCCGGGCCCTCTCCCCCGACGTCCCGGTCCTCCTCCTCACCGCCCACGCGAGCCTGGCGGGGGCCGTCGCCGCCGTCCGGGAGGGGGCGCACGACTACCTCGCCAAGCCCTACGAGGCCGACGACCTCCTGGTCCGCGTCGAGCGCGCCCTCGAGGCCTACTCCCTGCGGCGCCAGCTCGCCCGCCGGCAGGAGGAGGAGAAGCGGCAGTTCGGGCTCCCCAACCTCGTCGCCGAGAGCGGCGCGATGCGGGAGGTGGTCCACCTCCTGCGGCGGGTCGCCCAGAGCGAGGCGACGACGATCCTCCTCCTCGGGGAGTCGGGAGTGGGCAAGGGCCTCGCCGCCCGCGCCCTCCACCACGAGGGGCGGACGGCCGACCGCCCGTTCCTGAACGTCACCTGCACCGCCATCCCCGAGACGCTCCTCGAGTCCGAGCTGTTCGGCCACGAGCGGGGAGCGTTCACCGACGCGAAGACCCAGAAGCGCGGGCTCTTCGAGCTGGCGGACGGCGGAACCCTCTTCCTCGACGAGATCGGGGACCTCTCCCCCGGCCTGCAGGCGAAGCTCCTGCGGGTCCTGGAGGAGAAAACCTTCCGGCGCGTCGGCGGGACGCGCGACCTGAGGGTCGCCGTGCGCATCGTGGCCGCCACGAACCGGGACCTCGACGCCGAGGTGGAGGCGGGACGCTTCCGCCGCGATCTCTATTTCCGGCTCAAGGTCATCCCGGTCCTCATCCCCCCGCTGCGGGAACGCCCCGAGGACCTCGAACCTCTCGCCCGGATGTTCCTGGCGCACTTCCAGAAGGAGTTCCGGAAGGACGTCTCCGACATCGAGCCCGCGGCGCTCCAGGCCTTCCAGCGCTATCCTTGGCCCGGGAACGTCCGGGAGCTGCGCAACGCCCTCGAGCGGGCGGTGCTCCTCGCGGAGGGAGGGCTCGTCCGCCGGGCCGATCTCCCCCGGGAGATCGTCGGGGGGGCGGACGAGAGGCGCCACGGGCTTCCCGCCACCATCTTCCTCCTCCCCCCCGAGGGGCTCGTCCTCGAGCAGCTCGAGCGCGACCTCGTCCGTCAGGCCCTGGAGCGCGCCAAGGGAAACCGGTCCCAGGCGGCGCGCTTCCTCGGCCTGAATCGCGACCAGATCCGGTACCGGATCGAGAAGTTCGGCTTCGAGCAGGGGAAGAAACCGACCCCCCCGGAAAACCTCGCGGCCGTCTGAGGCATTCTTCGCGGCCGTCACGGCCCAGCACGCCCTCCCGACATCGGGAATCGAGCCGCGGAGCGCGAGTACGGCTCCTCCCGCCGCGCCGCACGACTGGCACGGAGATTGTTGTAGTCCCCACCGCGCGGCGCGGTCTCCGATCCACCTGGTGCGTGCGCAGCAAGCTCTCTCTCCCCGGGCGTTGTCGGATCGGGGGCCGCGTCAGCCAGCTCCTTACGGTTTGACAATCTGACGGGAGGCCGGGCCCCTCCGCGACCCTCCTCGCGACCCTCCCACCTCCTTCGAGCGACCGGGTCCGGCCTCCCCCTTCTCTCCCGGGCGGCTACGATGCCGCGGCCTTCGCCCCGTTCCCCGGGAGGATTCGCGATGATCCGCCTTTCCGCCCCCGTCCTCGGGGGCGCCCTCGCCGCCGCCCTGCTCGCCGGCGGCTGCGGCAGCGCGCAGACCCAATCGACTGCATCGGCTCCGGGAGCCGCCTCCCCGGCCGCCCCTTCGAAGGAGAAGGAGGAGGAGGCGCGACAGAAGGCGCTCAAGCGGGCCGGGCTCGAGCGCGAGCGCCCCATCGCGGAGGCGAAGCTCGCCAAGGCGAGGAAGGAGCAGGGGGACCAGGAGTCCTCGAACCAGGTGGCCCTCGACAAGGCGAAGAAGGAGCACGACCTCGCCCTGGGGCGGCTGCGGGACTTCGAGGAGAAGGAGGACCCGCAGCGGCGCGCGCGCGCGCGCCTCGACATGCAGCAGGCGCGCGACATGCTCGACGAGGCGAAGGAGGAGCTCGAGCAGCTCGAGATGATGTACAAGGGGCAGGACCTCGCCGACATGACGAAGGAGGTCGTCATCCGCCGCGGGAAGCGCCGGGTCGAGCGGGCGACGCAGCGCCTCGCGCTCCAGGAGCAGGAGGTCCAGCGGCTCGAGCAGAACACCCTCCCCCTCGAGCGGGCGAAGCTCTCTGCCGAGGCCGAGGCGAAGGCGCAGGACCTCGACCGCGCCCGCCGAGCGGCGGAGACCGCCTCCCTCGAGCGGAAGATCGACCTGATGGGGACCGAGGCGGAGATCGTGCGGATCAAGATGGAGATCGAGGCGCTCGAGGCCGGGGCGAAGAAGGAGGGGGCCGCCCCCTGAACTGGCTCGACGCCGCCCGGTCCCTCGCCGCCGAGATGGCGGAGGTCCGCTCCGACCTCCACCGCCATCCGGAGCCCTCCTTCGAGGAGCGCAGGACCTCGGCCCTCGTCCGGGAGAGGCTGAAGGCGCTCGGTCTCTCCCCGCGCCCGGTCGGCGCGACCGGTCTCGTCGCGGACCTCGAGGTCCCCCGGGCCGCGCGCCGGGTCCTCCTGCGCGCGGACCTCGACGCGCTGCGGATGCCCGACGCCTGCCGTCCCGGCCTGCGGAGCGAATCCCCGGGGCTGGCCCA
>CBRGOK010000108.1:0-9070 GCA_967798035.1 uncultured bacterium | reverse complement strand
CGGGCGAGCTGGCTCCCCCTGGTGGCCGCGAGCGCCGTGACGAGGGCGCCGCGCAAGAACCCGTCGGTGTCGAATCCCGGGATCCGCCTGCGTCCCATTCCGTCGGCGACGCAGGTGACGAAGGTGGCCACGCGGGCGCCGCGCAGGCCGGCGACGGAGAGGGCCTGGCCGGCGTCCGTCGCCCCCCGGGAGGTCCCGAAGATCGGGGAGTTCGCGATGACGACGAGCCGGGCCGCGATCGCCGGCTCGCGACCGGCGAGGGCGGCGATCGCCTCGAAGTTCGACTCGTCGCGGTCGCAGAGGCGGACGATCTCGAGGGCGACCGGAGAGATTGCCGGGAGCGTCTCCGGGGCTTGGACTTTCTCGAGGATCGCCGCGTTCATTCCGTCGGGGTTCGCCGGGAGGGGGTCGAAAGGAGGATCGGTCGCGCATCCCCCTGGCCTTGAACGAATCCGCCCCGGACCCGTGAGGAAGGCAGGCCTCCTCCGTGAGCCGCGCGATCCCGGAGTCGAGGTTCGCGACGGGGGATCGTGGAGGCCGAATGCGGACAGGAGCGCCTGCTTCGACGGCTTCGCGCGGGAGCGGGCGCCGGGGACGGGGAGGGAGTCGCCGGCTAGGATTCGAGGGCTTCGCCGAACGAATGCTCCCGCTCCTCGCTTGCCTCTTTCTATCCCTCGCGGCGCCGGCGCCTGCTCGCGCCCCCTCCCGCGGTGGACCCAGTCGCGAGGAGGTTCGAGCGGCGATCGACAGGGCCCTCGCGTTCCTCCGCGGGGACCAGAAGAAGGACGGATCGTGGGGAGGGCCGAGGAACACGACCTACACGGACCTCTGGAGCAACCCCGAGACCCACTTCGCCTGGAGGGTCGGGACGACGGGGCTCGCGTGCATGGCGCTCCTCGAGGCCGGGGGTGCGGCGGAGGACGAGGAGGCCCTCGGACGCGGCCTCGATTTCCTGGCGGCCAACCCCTCGCTCCAGCGGTCGGAGTGCTGGGACCTCGACCACACCTGGGGCCTCGTCTACGGGTTGCAGGCCCTTGCCCGAGCGCTCCGCCACCCGCGCACCGCCGCCTCGCCCCGACGGGACGCGATGCGGTCGACCGCAGAGCGCATCCTCGAGAGCCTCCTTCGCCACCAGTCCCCGAACGGCGGCTGGGGCTACTACGCCAACGAGGAGGCAGCGTGGCGCCCGGAGTGGGCGACTTCCTTCCAGACGGCGGCGGCCCTCCTCGCGCTCTTCGAAGCGAGGGAAGCGGGCCTCGGGGTGGACGGGGCGAGGATCGCGGCAGGCCTGCGGGCGGTGAAGCGCTGCCGCCTCCCGACAGGCGCCTACACGTACTCCGTGATGGCGATCCCGAGTCCGGGAGACCTCGAAGGGATCGACCAGGTGAAGGGCTCCCTTGGCCGCATCCAGGTCTGCAACCTCGCGCTCCTCGCCGGCGGCGAGGAGGTCTCCCTCGAGGAGCTACGGAGGGGGATCTCCCTCTTCTTCGAGCACCATCGGTTCCTCGACGTCGCCCGGCGGAAGCCGATTCCGCACGAGGCCTACTACCGAAACGCCGGCTACTTCTACTTCTTCGGCCACTTCTACGCGGCGGGGGTGATCGAGCGCCTGCCGGCGGAGGAGCGCGATCCCCTCTGGTCGAGGCTCCAGCGGGAGATCCTCAAGACGCAGGAGGCCGACGGGTCGATGTGGGACCACTGGATGTCCGACTACTCGCGGCCGTGGGGGACGGCATACGGCGTCCTCGCCCTCTCCCGCTCGATCGCGCCGCGAGGCTAGCTGTGCGGCGGGGGATCGGAGGCGCACCGACCTCGTCGCTCTTCCCCGCGATCGCTACGATGACGCGCCGCTCCTCCCGAGAATCCGTGCCGTGCGAATCCAGGCCGACCGTGGCGGCCCTCCCAGGGAGCGAAGGGGCCTTCTAGACAGGCGCGTGCAGCGAACCCGACCGCGCGCCCCCCGCCGCGGGAGACCGAGCCGGTTCGAGGAGGGACGGGAGAAGGTCCTCCGCGCCGCCTGCCGCGTCTTCTGCCGGAAGGGGTTCGACCGCGCCTCGATGCGGGACGTCGCGCGCGAGGCGGGGGTGAGCCTCGCCTCCCTCTACTACTACGCCCGGGGGAAGGAGGACCTCCTCCTGCGGATCCAGCGCGACTGCTTCGAGGCGGTGCTGCGCGGGCTCGAGGAGCGGCTCGCGGCGGCGGACGGGCCTGAGGCGAAGCTGCGGGCGCTCGTCGAGAACCACCTCGGCTTCTTCGTCTCGAACATGGAGGCGATGAAGGTCCTCGCCAAGGAAGGCGAGACGCTGCGCGGGGCGCGGCGCGCCCCGATCGACGAGCTGAAGCGCCGCTACGTGCGGACGGCGCGCGACCTCGTGCGGGAGTTCCAGGGTCGGGAGCCCGGCCCCGGGACCGACCCCGCCGTCGCCGCCCTCGCCCTCTTCGGGATGATGAACTGGGTCCACACCTGGTACGACCCGAAGCGGGACGGGGACGCGGGCGTGCTCGCGCGCGCGTTCGCCGGGCTCTTCCTCGGCGGACTTCGCGGACGGGGCTAGGGCGCGACGCTACTTCTTCGCGTCGTGCTCGATCATCTGCTCCTGGTACTTCCCCTTGTCGCCGAGCTCCGCGTTCGCGGTCCAGCACCCCCAGCGGCCGCCGAGCGCCGCGCTGCGGGAGTCGAGCTTGAAGTCCGCGTAGTTGGACTGACGGCCGGTGAGGTCCCAGGAGTAGCCGAGGGTCGCGTCGTCGTACTTGTGGACGAGGGCGTCGGCGTGGCAGAACCGGTCGCCGAAGTCGTCCATGACCCCGACGCTCACGACCGGCTCCGTGCGACCCGGGTTCACGATCGCCTTCATCTGCAGGTCGAGGACGCCGGGGATGGTCGTCGTGTACTCCCGCCGGTCGGCCGAGACCTGGTAGCGGACGGGGGCCTTCCGCATCCCGACGAACTTGCCGATCAGGTAGGGGGCCTTCGCGCCGAGGGCCTTGGCCCCTTCCCCGAACCACCCCTCGAGCGCCTTCACCTGCTCGTCGCTCGCGTCCTCGTTTACGTAGACGTAGGCCCAGTTCTTCCCCTTGTCCTCCGCGAAGGAGCGGGCCGCGACGACCCACGTCACCCCGTCCATCCGGGTCGTCCCGATGTGGCCGCGCTCGACGTGGACGACGTCCGTGTGGTCGCAGCCGTGGCAGTGCATCGGCTTCTTGTTCAGGCGGCAGGGGCAGGGGGAGGCGCAGCAGCAGGCGATCAGCCGGGTCCCCTGGAGCTCGAAGCCGGAGCCCGCCTGCGCCGAGGCCTCCCGGGCGGAACGGCCTATCCCCGTCTGCCGGCAGGCGGGGAGGAGGGCGGCGGCGAGGACGAGGGGAAGGGAGAGGGAGATCCAGGGGAGTCGGGGCTTCATGCTTTCTCCTCGGGCGGGGAAGACGGGGACCGCCACATTCGGCGCGGAACGGGGCACGTTCCTAGCGCGGGGGGCCCGGCCCGACAAGCCGGTGCCCGGGTCCTGGGAGAGGAGGCCCCCGGGGGGAGGTCGCGCCTTGACGGGCCTCGAGGGACGCCCTATTCTTCGAACGCCCGTTCGAAGAAGAACCGGCCGAGGACGCGATGCCGAACTACGAGACGACGACGATCTCCCCGCGCCACCACGAGGCGATCTCGGACTGGCAGCGGAGGAACTTTCCCGAGCTGGACCTCCTCCACAAGAACTGGACGAAGCACTTCGGGGCGCAGACCCCCTTCGCCCTCGTCGCGAAGGTGGGGCCGCTGCGCTCGGGGGAGGTCGAGGTCGGCCGCTTCCGGGGCGCGGCGAAGTTCGAGCGCGCGGGGGACATGCAGGGGAACATGTTCTACTCCGCGCGCGACATCGTCCGCGCGCAGTGCTCGACGGAGCTCGGCTCGATCCAGCAGCACCGCGAGACCCTGGAGCAGGCGATCTCCGACGAGTCGAAGTACGCCGTCCTGCGGATCATGGCGGAGGAGCTGCGGCACGCCTACCAGATGTTCTGGGTCCTCGACCACGACCCGACGTGGAAGAAGGTCGGGATGGGGGACGTCGCGGAGGAGACGATGGAGGAGCTCCTCGCGATGACGACGGGGACGCACGTCCTCGACGCCTTCAACATCCGGTTCGGCGACTTCCTCGACAACGCCGTTTACGCCTCCGTCATCGACCTCGTCGGGAAGTACCAGCTCCAGATGCAGCAGGTCTTCGCCTACGCCCCGATGGCGCGCTCGATGGGGCCGATGCTCTCGGAGGAGGGCTTCCACATGGGCTCGGGGCGCCGGATCGTCGCCGAGGTCTGCGCGCGGGCGGGCCGCGGGGAGGGGGACCTCTCGATGGAGGACGTCCAGCGCGCGCTCCACTGCTGGTTCCCGCGCGGGCTCGAGATGTTCGGGCGGGAGGACTCCGGCGCCACGAACATCGCCTTCGGCTTCAAGGACAAGGTGAACGGCGAGGCGCAGGCCGAGTACGTCGGCGAGGTCCGCGGGATCGTCCGGGCGTGGAACCTCTCCTTCGTCCAGGCGCGGGTCCCGCGCCTCGAGCGCGGCGCGGCCGAGACTTTGGTCTCCGAGATCGAGGCGACCGGGGACGCGAAGGAGGGGATCCGCCCCGAGGAACTCGTCCGCCTCCCCGATCCGAGGTTCTTCCGGCGCCGCGGGCTCATGGAGACGGCGCTCCAGCCCTACGACGTGAGCGGGAGCCTCCTCAAGGACGCGAGCGGCTCCCCGCTCCAGCCCGAGGCGTACCTCCGCTACCTCGCCGGGGTCCTCCCCGAGCACTACCTCCGCACGGAGGACTTCGGCCGCTACCGCGAGGCGCTCCTCCCGCAGGCGGTCGGCTCCCCGGCGGGGTGGTAGCCCCGTTCGTTGCGGCCGCGGAGCGGCCGCGCTAGATACCGGTCCGTCCCCCGGCGCGGCGGCGACGTCGCGCCTGCCTCATCTCCGGAGCGAAGCATGAACCCCCCGACCGCCGCCGAACCGACCACCCGCCCCCGCCTCGTCGACATCGAGGTCCGCGACGGGATCGCGATCCTCACGATGAACGATCCCCCCGCGAACAACTACACCTACGAGATGATGCGGGACCTCGACGAGGGGATCCTCCAGGCGCGCTTCGACGACTCGGTGAACGTGATCGTCCTCACCGGCGCCGGGGAGAAGTTCTTCTCCTCGGGGGCGAACATCAAGATGCTCGCCTCGGTCACGCCGGTCTTTAAGTACTTCTTCTGCCTCCACGCGAACGAGACGCTCTCGCGCCTCGAGCAGACCCCGAAGCTCGTGATCGGGGCGCTGAACGGCCACACGGTCGGAGGCGGGCTCGAGATCGCGATGGCCTGCGACATGCGGCTCGCGCGCAAGGGGGGCGGGAAGATCGGGGTCCCCGAGATCAACCTCGGCGTCCTCCCGGGGACCGGCGGGACGCAGCGCCTCTCCCGCATCGTCGGGAAGTCCCGGGCGATCGAGCTGATGGCGACCGGGCGCCTGATGGAGTTCGAGGAGGCCGCCTCCCTCGGCCTCGTGAACCAGGTCCTCGAGGCGCCCTCCTCCGACGCCTTCAAGTCGAAGGTCCTCGAGTGGGCGAAGCAGTTCACGACGCCGGGGAAGGCCGCGATGGCGGTCGGCCACATCAAGCGGGCCGTCCAGTCGGGCTTCGAGGTCCCCCTCGAGTCCGGCCTCGCCCTCGAGCGCGAGCTGCAGGCGAAGCTCTTCTCCTCCGCCGACGCGAAGGAGGGGCTGACCGCCTACACCCAGAAGCGGACGCCGAAGTTCCAGGGGAAGTAGCCGGTGGCCGCGAGGTCGGCGCGTCGCGGCGGGCTGCGGGCGCCCGCCCTGAGCCACCTCGCGATCCCCGTCCGCGACGTCGGCCGATCGCTCCGCTTCTACCGCGGCACCCTCGGGATGACCGTCGCCTGGCGCGCGCCCGGGATGGTCGACCTGCGCGCGGGCCCCTGGGCGAAGGGGTTCGACCTCACCCTCTCGGAGACGCCCCGCGCCGACGGCCGGACCTCGCCGATCCACTTCGGCTGGCGCCTCCCCTCGCCGCGCGAGGTCCAGCGGTGGGAGGCGCGCCTGCGCTCGGCGGGGATCCAGATCGAGAGCCGGCGCCGGGAGCGGGACGGCGGGACCGGGATCTACTTCCGCGATCCCGACGGCTACGAGCTCGAGGTCTACGCGGAGGGGGAGTGACCGCGGGGACGATCCGCCTCTCGATCGAGGGCGCCCGCGCCACGGTGACCCTCGACCGTCCTCCGCTCAACGTCCTCGACCTCGCGACGATCGAGAGGCTCTACGAGGCGCTCGGGGAGTGCGCGCGCCATCCCTCGGTCCTCCTCATCGTCCTGCGGGCGGCGGGGGACCGGGCCTTCTCCGCGGGAGTCGACGTCGCGGACCATGCGCCGGAGCGCGCCCCGGCGATGCTCGAGTCGTTCCACCGCGTGATCCGGCTCCTCTCCTCCTGGGACCGCGTCTCGATCGCCTCGGTCCACGCCCCCGCCCTCGGGGGAGGGTGCGAGCTCGCCTTCGCCTGCGACTTCGTCTTCGCCGCCACCGGGGTCGAGTTCGGCGTCCCCGAGATCGACGTCGGGTGCTTCCCTCCCGTCGCCCTCGCCGCCTGGCCGCGGCGGATCGGATTCGCCCGGGCCGCCGACCTCGTCCTGACCGGCCGGCGCTTCGCGGCGGCGGAAGCCCAGGCCGCCGGGCTCGTGACGCGGGTCGTCCGGGCCGAGGATCTCGAGGCCTCCGTCCGCCAGTGCGCGGAGTCCCTCCTCGGGAAGAGCCCGGCCGTCCTGCGCATCGCCCTGAAGGCGCTTCGCGAGTGCAATCGCCTCGAGTTCGCCGAAGGACTCGCGCGCGCGGAGGAGGTCTACCGGACCACCCTCCTCGCGACGGAGGACTGCCGCGAGGGGATCGCGGCGTTCGTCGGCAAGCGCCGGCCCGTCTGGAAGGGACGATGAAGGCGGTCGTCATCCGCGAGCATGGGGGCCTCGACGTCCTGCGCTTCGAGGAGTGCCCCGTGCCCGAGCGCGGGCCGGGGGACGTCCTCGTCGAGGTGAAGGCGGTCGGCCTGAATCACCTCGACATCTGGGTGCGCCAGGGCGTTCCGGGGCACAAGTTCCCCCTCCCCATCGTCCCGGGCTGCGACGCATCCGGCATCGTCCGGGAGGCGGGCTCCCTCGTCGCCCACGTGAAGCCGGGCGACCGCGTCTTCCTCGCGCCGGGGGTCGCATGCGGCGTCTGCCCGGCCTGCGCGAGCGGGCGCGACAACCTCTGCCGACGCTTCGGGATCCTCGGGGAGATGCGGGACGGCACCTGCGCGGAGTTCGTCTCCGTCCCGGGCCGGAACGCGATCCCGATCCCGGAGGGGCTCTCCTTCGAGGACGCGGCCGCCTTTCCCCTCACCTTCCTCACCGCCTGGCACATGGTGGTCGCGCGGGCTGCGCTCCGGCCAGGGGAGACCGTCCTCGTCCACGCGGCGGGCTCGGGCGTCTCCGCCGCGGCGATCCAGATCTGCCGACTCCTCGGCGCCGGACGCATCCTGGCGACGGCAGGGTCGGAGGAGAAGCTCGCCAAGGCCCGCGAGCTGGGGGCGAGCGACGGGATCCCCTACCGGGAGAAGGACTTCGCCGAGGAGGTCCGGCGGCTCACCGGCAAGCGCGGCGTCGACGTGATCGTCGACCACGTCGGGACCGATACCTTCGACAAGAACATCCGGTCCCTCGCCGCGGGCGGCCGCCTCGTCCTCTGCGGGGCGACGAGCGGGTTCGAGGGGAAGACCGATCTGCGATTCGTCTTCTTCAAGAACCTCTCGATCCTCGGCTCGACGATGGGCTCGCTCGCGGAGCTCCACGAGATCGCCGCCCACCTCGCCGCGGGGAGGCTCAGGCCGATCGTCGACAGCGTCCTCCCCCTCTCCGAGGTGAAGGAGGCTCACCGGCGGATGGGGGAGCGGAGCCTCTTCGGGAAGATCGTGCTCCGGCCGTGACCGCCTGGCGACCCGCCGCAATCACCTTCGACTGCTACGGGACGCTCATCGACTGGAACCGGGGTATCGAGGGGGCGATCGCCTCGGTCCCGGCGCTCCGGGGTCTCTCCGACGAGATCCGGCGTTCGATCCGCGCCCGCCGCGAGGCGATCGAACTGGAGCGCTACCTGCCCGAGGGTTACCGCCCGTACCGCGAGATCCTGGCCGGGACCCTGATGGAGGCGGCGAAGGAGTTCGGAACGGAGGTACGGGTCGCAGAGGCGCAGGCCTTCGCCGCGTCGATGGGCTCGTGGCCGCCGCATGCCGACTCGCCCCGTGCCCTCGGCCGTCTCCGGGAGAAGTTCCGCCTCGCGATCCTCTCGAACGTCGACCGCGCGACCCTCCTCGAGAGCGTCCGGCTCCTCGGCGTCGAGTTCGACCTCCTCGTCGCGGCGGAGGACGTCCGTTCCTACAAGCCCGCGCGCGCGCACTTCGACCGGGCGCTCTCGGAGCTCCGCCTTCGACCCGACCAGGTCCTCCACGTCTCCTATACCGCGGACCACGACCTCGTGCCCGCCCAGTCCCTGGGCATGCCGACGGCCTGGGTGAGACGCTACGGCGTCGCGCTCCCATCCCGGGTCGACCCCCGGTTCGCCGTTCCCGATCTCCTCGCGCTCGCCGACGACCTCGGCGCGTGAGGGACGCGGCGTCGAGCTGCGAAACCACGCGACCCACGTGGGTCGTCGCTCCTGCCGGAGAGGCGAGGGGCCTGGCGAACCTGCACGACGTCGTCGCCGTCGGAGCGAGCTTTGCCTCTGGAGGGATGGGCGATGGACGAAGGGCCCTCTTCCCTCCAGGACGTCCTGGGCGGGGCATCCCTGACCTTCCGCGTTCCTCCCGATCCCTCGCTCGTCGGGTTCCCGGTCTACCGGCAGGCCCTGGTCGCTCCTCCACTGCGCCTCACGAACCTCGAGCCAACGACCTTCACGGACCTCTAGGGCGATTTCACGGGCTGAAGCCGAGCCAGACGCCCCCTTTCCCGCGTCCGCCGGCTCCGCTAGAAGGACGCGCCTCCGACCCCGAAGACTCCCCGGCCCACCCTCATGAGCGAC
>CBRGOK010000107.1:0-9147 GCA_967798035.1 uncultured bacterium | reverse complement strand
CGACGCATTGAAGGTCCCCGCGATCCTCGACGAGATCCAGAACGTCCCGGAGATCCTCAACTACGTCCGCACGCGGATCGACCTCGCGCGGCGGAGGAAGGGTCCATGGGTCCTCACCGGATCCCAGGAAGCCCCCCTCATGCGCGGCGTGACCGAGTCTCTTGCAGGGAGGGTCGCGGTCTTCGAGCTGCTCCCGCTCTCGACCGGCGAGACGGACCGGGTCTCCCTCCTCCGGGGAGGGTTTCCCGAAGCGATCGCCCGGCCGGCGCAGGCTGCGACCTGGTTCCGCTCCTACCTCCAGACCTATCTCGAGCGGGACGTGCGGACCGTGACCGCCGTCCGCGACCTCCCCACGTTCCGTCGCTTCCTCGCTCTCCTCGCGAGCCGCGCGGGCCAGCTCGTGAACCGGACGGACCTCGCCTCCTCGCTCGGGGTCTCGATCCCCACGATCGGGGAGTGGCTGGGCGTCCTGGAAGTCACCCAGCAGATCCTCCTCGTCCCCCCCTTCTTCGAGAACTTCGGCAAGCGGCTCGTCAAGTCGCCGAAGCTCTACTTCCTCGATTCCGGTCTCGCCTGTCACCTCCTCGGGATCGAGACCGCGGCGACGCTCCGGGACTCTCCCTTCCTCGGCCCCCTCTTCGAGGGGTTCGTCGCCTCCGAGGTCGTGAAGGCGCAGACGGGGGCGGGCCGCCGCAAGGAGGTCTACCACTTCCGCGATGAGAGGGGGCTCGAGGTCGACTTCGTGATCCCGGCGGGCCATCGGCGGCTCCTCCTGGTCGAGGCGAAGGCGTCCCGCACGGCGCGGCCGGAGATGGCGGAGCCGCTCGATCGGCTCGCCCGGTCCATGTCCCGTTACGGGGTCGAGCGACTCGTCGTGCATCGCCCTACACGCGAGGCGGAGACCCTCGAGGCCCTCCGGCCTGGGGCGAGCGCCGTCGGAATCGAGGGGCTGCTCAAGAGGCTGAGAGCCCACCCGTGATGCGAGCAGGGGGCCCGGGAGGGCCCCCCGCTCGAGGAATTCGAACCGGTCTCCCCGGAGGGGAGGCCTAGGCGTCGTAGTAGAGGAAGAACTCGTAGGGGTGCGGCCGCAGGCGCACCGCGTCGATCTCCTTCTTCCGCTTCGTCTCGATCCAGGTCTCGATGACGTCGCGCGTGAAGACGCCCCCCTTGAGGAGGAAGTCGTGGTCCTTCTCGAGCGCCTCGAGCGACTCGGAGAGGGAGCCCGGCACCTGCGGGACCTTCTTCGCCTCCGCGGGGCTGAGCTCGTAGACGTCGACGTCGAGGGGGTCGCCCGGGTCGATCTTCCTCTCGATCCCGTCGAGGCCCGCCAGCAGGATCGCGGCGAAGGTGAGGTAGGCGTTGGAGGAGGGGTCGGGCGGCCGGAACTCGATCCGCTTCGCCCCCGGCGTCGTGAAGTACATCGGGATGCGGACCGCCGCCGAGCGGTTGCGGGCCGAGTAGACGAGGTTCACGGGCGCCTCGTAGCCCGGCACGAGCCGCCGGTAGGAGTTCGTCGTCGGGGCGGCGAGGGCGAGGATCGCGGGGCCGTGTTTCAGCAGGCCGCCGATGTAGTGCATCGCCATCTTCGAGAGGAGGGCGTACCCCTTCTCGTCGAAGAAGAGGTTGCGCCCCCCCTTCCAGAGGCTCGAGTGGACGTGCATCCCCGTGCCGTTGTCCCCGTAGAGGGGCTTCGGCATGAAGGTGACGGTCTTGCCGTGCTCGCGGGCGACGTTCCGGAGGATGTGCTTGTAGAGCATCACCTGGTCGCCCATCTTCCGCAGGGTCTGGTAGCGCATGTCGATCTCGCACTGACCCGCGGTCGCGACCTCGTGGTGGTGGACCTCGACCCGGATCCCGGCCCGCTCCATCTTCTCGATCGCGCGGGAGCGGAAGTCCTGGAGGTGGTCGACGGGCGGGAGGGGGAAGTACCCCTCCTTGTACCGGGGCCGGTAGCCGTGATTGCGGGTGCCGGGATCCCCGTTGCGGTCCTTCCCGCTGTTCCAGATCCCGTCGTCCGAGTCGATGAAGAAGTACCCCTCGTGGCTGTTCTGGTCGAAACGGACGTGGTCGAAGACGAAGAACTCGAGCTCGGGTCCCCAGAAAGAGGTCTCCGCGATCCCGGTCGCCTTGAGGTGGGCCTCCGCCTTCCGCGCGACCTGGCGGGGATCGCGGGAGTAGGGCTCGCGCGTGATCGGGTCGATCACGTCGCACATGAGGGCGACCGTCGGGACCTGGTAGCAGGGGTCGAGGTGCGCCGTCTCCGGGTCGGGGAGGAGCACCATGTCGCTCTCGTGGATCTGCTGGAAGCCCCGGATGCTCGATCCGTCGAACCCGATCCCGAGCCCGAAGAGCCCCTCGTCGCACTCCGTCAGGCTGATCGAGAAATGCTGGAGGGTCCCGAAGAGGTCGCAGAAGCGCAGGTCGATCACCCGCGCGCCGGCCTTGCGGCAGAGCTCGTGGATCCGCTCCGCCGCCCCGGCGGCTGCGGCGGGCACCTTCGCCGCGTCCGGGGTCTTCGGAGCCGTCTTCTCTCGGACGTTCGTCTTCTCGGTCGGCATCGTCACCTCCCTGTTCCTCGGTCGGGGGAAGAGAAAGAAACGGAATCGGCCGTCCCGGAGGGCGGCCGACGATCGGGAAGCGCGGGGATAGACCCGCGCGGATGAACGGGGAGCCGCGGATCGGCGGAGGGCGCGAGCTTTCCCCTCTCGCGAGCCGAGAGGGGTCGGGAGACTCCGAGCGTCCGACGAATCCCATGCACGGCGCCCGCCCGTCCCGACATGGGCGCGCGAGTATAGCGATCGTTCCGCGCAAGGGAACCCTCGCGGGGACGAGGCCCGTACGATACCGGGCCCCGTCCGGGGCATACCGTGGCGGAGCGGCAGGATCCCTTGGACCCGTCTCCCGAGGACCGGCACCGGGAACTCCAGCGGCGCGTCGAGGAGCTCGAGCGGCGCATCGCGGACCTCGAGCGCACTCGCTCGCCGGGGGCGAGGGTCCCCGAGGCCTCTCCCCCAGGCGAGACCCCGCGGACGATGGAGCCTCCGCCCTCGGGCAAACGGTTCCAACCCTGGCGAGGCAGGCGCGCGGACCCGGTCCGGGAGAAATCCCCGCGACCCGACCTCGAGTCCCTCATCGGCGGGAGCCTCCTCCAGCGCCTCGGCATCGCGGCGATCTTCCTCGGATTCGCCTTCCTCCTGAAACTCTCCTTCGAGCGGGGCTGGATCTCCCCCTCGCTCCGCGTCGCGAGCGGGTTCGCCGCCGGTCTCGGCCTGATCCTCGGCGGGGAGGTCGCCCGGCGCCGCGCCTACTCCCGATTCGGAGCCGGGCTGACCGGCGGAGGGATCGCTCTCCTCTACCTGACGGTCTACGCGGGGCACGCCTTCTACGGGTTCTACGGCGCTTCCCTCGCCTTCCTCCTGGCGGCGGGGGTCACGTTCGGCGGGGTGCTCCTCGCCCTCCGATGGGCATCGCTCCCCCTCGCCGTCCTCGCGCAGCTCGGCGGCTTCTTCACGCCGGTCATGCTCGACACGGGGCAAGATCGTCAGGTCGCCCTCATGAGCTTCCTCCTCCTCCTCGACGGGGGGATCGCCTTCGTCTCGTGGAAGAAGGGGTGGCGTCTGCTGGAGTGGATCGGTTGGACGGGGACCTCCCTTCTCTTCTACGGGTGGGCGCAGCGGTACTACGCGGACTCGAAGCTCGTCCAGACGCTCCTCTTCCTCTCCCTCTTCTACGTCGTGTTCCTCGCCCCGCCCCTCGCGAGGGCCTTCTCGCAAGGGCGGGTCGACCCGGTCCAGGACCTCGCCGGGATCCTCCTGCCGACGTCCCTCTACGCGCCGACGGCGCTCTGGTTCCTCGGGCCCGAGCGCGATCTCGCCGCCTCGCTCCTCTTCCTCGCCCTCGCCGCGGCGTTCGCGGGGATGGGCCGCGCGTTCCGGCAACGGACGGAGCGGGAACCGGCGCTCGCCAGGTTCCCGGCGACCCTGGTCGGCCTCGCGGGGCTCCTCTTCACGGAAGCGCTCGCGCGGGGGTTCGAGGACGCGACGCTGACCATCCTCCTCGCGGGGTGGGCAGCGGTCGTCGGGTGGCTCGCCGCTCGAACGAACGTCCGGCTCCACCGGCTCGCGGCGGCCCTCCTCCACGGTTGGGTCGCCTGCCGTGGGCTCGCCTTCCATCACTGGTTCGACGATCCGCCGTCGGAAGCCCCCTGGGCTCCCTTCTGGAACGAGCGCTTCTCGACCTGGACCACGGCGGGGGCAGCCCTCGTCGCGGCGGCGTTCTGCGCGCACTCCGTCGGCCGCGCGGGGCGCGGGAGAATCCCGGTCTCGTGGCTACTCGGCACGCAATGGATGGCGCTCGCCGTGGGGAGCGAGTTCGCCGGGCTCGTCTCGCGGGCGGACGGGCGGGCGCCGTGGGTGGTGATGTCCTACGCCGCGCCGGTCGGCGGATACCACCCCTTCGCGAACGCCCGGTGCGCCTTCTGGATCGCCGCCGCCGCGGTCCTCTGGCTCTCGGCCCGCGGTCTCGTCCGGTTGCGCGGGCGGTCCGACGCGTTCGGTCGAGGCCTCGACCACGTGGCGTGGATGGTCGCCGTCGTGATCCTCGCTTCCGAGTCGGGCGGCCTCCTCGATCGGCAGGTCGGGGCCGGCGCCGCGCGATTCTTCGCGCTCTCCCTGGAGGTCGCCGACTGGCGTTTCCTCGCCAACGGCCGGGCGGTCCTGCTGGCGGTCTACGCGGCGGGGATCCTGCTCGCGCCCGCGGTCGACCGGCGATTCTCCGACGGGCCGTCGCCGGGTTGGCACCTCGCGGCATCGAAGACGGCGGGCCTGGTCGTCCTCCTCGCCCTGGTCACGGGGGAGACCGTCGGGCTCGCCCTCGAGGCGGCCGCGCGCTCGCCGTGGGACCTCCTCCTCGAGGCCCGCTATCTCGGGACCGCCGCGCAGACCGCCCTCACCCTCACGTGGGTCGGCTCCGCCATGGGGATCCTCGCGGTCGGCATCGCGCGGGGGGACGCGGTGCTGCGGCGGTTCGGCCTCGTCGTCTTCGGAGCGGCGATCGTGAAGCTCCTCTTCGTCGACCTCTCCCGGGTCGACCTCGTCTACCGGATCTTCTCCTTCCTCGGGACGGGGATGGTCCTCGTCGCCGCCTCCTGGGCCTACCACCGCTACGTGATCGGGCCCGAGAAGCGCGCGGCGAGCGCGTGACGCAGGCCGCGCCGGGCCGACGCCGCCGGAGACGTCCCGCGACGACCTCCGCCGCCGCCGCGCGAGAGGAGATAGAGAGGGACGAAGAGCAGGAGAAGCAGGTACATCCCCGGCCGGGTCCAGAACGTGAAGAAGACGTACCGGACGAGGATCTTCTCCGCCGTCTGCTCGATCCGCTCGCCGGAGGAGGTCGGAACAAGCGGCACGATCTCGTCCCGGGCGCCCTCGCCGTCGACGTCGACCACGACGTAGTGGTTGAAGGCCTCCGGCTCGTCCAGCCATCCCCCCGCGCCCCCCGTGACGACGTGGAGGACGCCGTCCCGGACCTCCCGGCGGTAGCCGTGGAGGTGCCCCGCGAAGACGGCGTCGACGCGATGCCGGGCGAAGAGGCGCTCGGCCTCCACGAACCAGGCGGTGGGCGTCGGCTCCATCTTCGTCCCGTGATGCGCGACGCGGAAGAAGGGGCAGTGGGCGAAGACGAAGGCGCGGCGGGCCCCCGGGCGCTTCTCCCGGAGAGTCTCCTCGAGGAACCGCTTCGACTCCTCCGTCATCCCCCGCGCGTTGTCGATCAACACGAAGAGATCGTTCCGGAACTCGAAGGCGAAGTCCGGGGGCCCGAAGTGACTCCGGAAGAGCCGGTCGTCCCCCCGCCGGGCGTCGTGGTTCCCGAGCACGGTGAAGACGGGGCCGGGGAAGCCCCCCTCCGCGAACTCGGCGAGGAAGTAGTCGTAGGCCGCGGCGTTCGGCTCCTTCACGAGGTCGCCGCAGATCACCGCGAACGCGCAGCCCCGCTCCTTCATGTCGACGAGGCTGCGCTCGAAGACCTCGATCCCGTCCTCGGGGTCCCCGATCACGCCGAAGCGGTAGGCGCCTGCGCCCCCGGAGTCGGGAAGCTCGGCGACGGTCGAGGGGAGGTTCCCGATATTCCGGGGGCGGCAGAGCCGCAGGTGCTTGTAGCCCCACGCGTGGCTCGCCACGAACACCGCTGCGGCGAGGGCGAGGATGACCCTGAGGGCCCACAGTGCCAGTCGGGACCACCCTCGAGTACGAAGACTCAACCAGGCTCCTGGGGTTCGCGCGAGAGTAGCACCGGGTGCGGCTCCGATCACCTCTGCAAGAACAGGACCCGCCCGCGGAAGACTGCGGGAGGCCGTACCGTCTACGGATGACTTGAAGGAATCGTGAAGAGGGCGGTTTTTTTCACCTCGTCGCGTGTTCCTCCGGGCGGGGCGGATCCCGGTCGAGGGTGGGTAGACTGCGCCCCCTTGCGAGGCGCGGCCCCCCTCCTCGGACCCCTTCTCCTCGCCGGATGCATCCCGCGGGTGACCGGGGTCGTCCGACCGCCGGAGATCCCGCTCGCCACGCTGGCGGAGAAAGCGGGGATCTGGCAGCGCGACCTCGAGAACCACCACCTCTCGCCCGAGGGTCTCCTCCTCTACGACGGCCCGACGGAGGCCCGCGAGCTGGGCGCGCCGCTTCCCCGGATCCGGTACGGCGGCCTCTCGGACCAGGCGGCGTGGACCGGCTGCCTCCTCGCCGCGCATGCCTGGCGCCACGCCGCGACGGGAGAGGAGGAAGTCATCGTCGCCGCTCGGCACACGGCGAGCGCGCTGCTCCTCCTCCAGCGCGTCACCGGGGAGCCGGGTTACGTCGCCCGGGGCGCCTTCGAAGGTCCTCCGTTCGACGCTCGCTACCAGCGGGGCGCGCCCCCGTTCGAACGATTCTCCTTCCGGGGCGACTCGAGCCGGGACCAGTACGCGATGGTCCTCTTCGGCTTCGCGACGGCCCTCGCGCGCTCCTCCGACGAGGAGCTGCGGAGGGAGGTCGCGGCGGCCGTCGGACCGATCTCCGATCACATCTTCTCCAACGACCTCGAGATCCGGGAGAAGGGGCGCCGCACGACCCACGGGAACCTGTCGGGCCGCGTCCTCGGCCTGTTCGCCAACGGCGTGAACGCGGGGGTCGTCCTCCTCGCCGCGAAGGTCGCCGCGGAAGCGACGGGGGAGGAGCGTCACGCCCGGCGGTACGCCGACCTCGTCCGGGACGGCTGGCCCGGACGGGTGGGCTCGGGGTTCTTCCGGATCCTCGGGATCGGGAACTTCGACAACGACAACATGACCCTCCTCTGTCTCGACGGGCTCCTCTCGATCGAGAGGGACCCGGAGATCCGGGAGGCCTACCTCGCGGGCCTCGAGCGAGGATGGGGGATGGTGCGCGGGAACGGGAACGCGCTGTTCGCCGCGATCGTCCACCGCCACCTCGGGGAGCGGGCCCCGGGGGCGTTCGAGGAGGCGGTCGCCTCGCTCCGCCTCTTCCCCACGGAGAAGATCCGGTACGCCACGGACAACCGCGACCTCCTCCCGATCCTCGGCCGCCGTTGCCTGCCCGGGACCGACTTCCGCGCCCGGACGAAGCGCGCCGTCCCCGTCCACCGGCGGCCCGCCGGCTCGTTCATCTGGACCTCCGACCCCTTCCGCGTCGTGGAGGACCCGGGCCAGCGGGGCACCAGCGAGTACGCGGGGGTCGACTACCTCCTCCCCTACTGGATGCTCCGGGGCTCGGGACTGCCCGCGGACGCCTGACGGGGAACGGGCGCCGGAACCCGCTCTCATCGCCCGGGGCCCTGCGGCGCGGATCGCGCGAGCCCCTCGATCAGCTCCGCGAGCCCCGGTTGCTTCGCGGGATCGAATCCGTATCGCTCCATCTCCCCGCGCGCACTCTCGAGCGACCAGCCCTGACGAAGGATCCGGACGGAGGCGATCGCCGCCCCCGTGCGATAGGTGCCGCGGGCGCAGTGGACGAGGATGGGCTGTTTCGCGGGGTCGGCGAGGACGCCGGCGACCCAGCGCAGCTTCTCCGGAGGGACGACTCCGTCCCCCGGCCAGGTCTCCCCCAGATAGGTGAGCCCCCGCTCCCGGACGAGGCTCTCCTCCTCCACGTCCCCGGGTCTGTCGTCGTGGGCGGAGAGGTTGACGACGGTGCGGAGGCCGTAGGACTCGATCGCGGCGCGGAGCTGGGAGGGACGGAGCCGACCCGATCGGTAGATCCGGCCGGGCTCCACGACTCCGAAGTTGTCCCAGGACGAGTGCCGCCACCCGTCCAGGACGGCGAGGCCGGCGAGGAGAAGGAGGGCGGCGAGGACGATGAGTCTTCGGCGACGGACGATCACGACGCTCGGAGGGGGCCCTGGACGGGACGCGCGCACGGATGTTCGCCGCACCTCGCGCGGATTCAAGGCGCGTGCCGGGTCGGCGCCTCCCGGCGCTCGCCCGGGGGAGTCGCATCTCCTAGAGTCCTCCCGTCCCTCCGGATCGCGGGAGGGACTCTCCACCGGCGCCCCGATGGCCGAGATCACCGACGCCTTTCTCCCCCGGAGATCACGCGCCCTCGTCGGCGGCCAGCTCTGGCTGCTGAACATCCTCCTCTGCGCGGTGCTGTGCGGGGAATACCTGAAGGCGGCGGAGCCCCCCAGCTTCCGCTCGTGGCTCTTCCTCCAGTCGGGACGCATCTCCTGCGCCGCGACCCTGAGTCTCCTGCCGGGCGCTCTCCTGCTCGCCGCCGGCCTCCTCGTCCGCGGCCGTCGCACCCTGGCCGTCCTCTCGGGCGCGGTCTGGTCGCTCGGCCTCTTCCTCCTGTTCGTCGACACGCGGATCTACGGGATCTTCCGCTACCACTTCAACGGCCTCGTCTGGAACGTGCTGCGCACGCCCGGCGCCGACGAGGCGGTGAGCATCTCCACGCGCGAGCTCGTGACGGTGCTGGGCGCCTTCGCGGCGCTGATCCCCGTCCAGGTCGTCGTCTACCTCAAGCTCTGGAGCCGGGCGCGGAGCGAGAAGCGGGTCCCGTTCTACGCCCGCCCGAGGCTCGTCTGGGGCCTCCTCCTCGCCCCCTCGATGCTCCTCGCGGCCGGCCTCTATGCCCACGCCGACCTCGTGCGCGCCTCGCG
>CBRGOK010000106.1:0-9165 GCA_967798035.1 uncultured bacterium | reverse complement strand
GTCTTCCTCGAGGGCCCGCCGGAGAGCCCGCGCGGACGGCTCGACCGCGACGAGGGCGAAGAGAGGCGGAGGCGTCCCAGAACCTCACTACGACTCTTCCCTTTCCTCGAGGAGCGCGTCGACGAGCCGGGCCCCGGGGGCGAGGGGAGTCCACTTCTTGATCTCCTCGATCAGGTCCGCCGGCACGGGCCCCTGTCCCCGGCGGAGGATCCCCTTCCGCTCGAGGTCGGCGAGCCGGGCCTCCTGGCCCCTCCCGGCGCGGCCACGCGGGGCCGAGACGGGGCGGATCTCCGCGATCGGTCGGTCGCGGTGGAGGACGAGCAGGCGCGTCCCCCCCCGGACTTGGTCGAGGTACCGGGAGAGGTGGTTGCGGAGCTCGGCGATCTTCACCCGCTTCATGGCGCTAGGTTAGCCAGGTTCCGCGAGCGCGGTGCGGGGCGAGGACTCGCTCCGCGTGCGCGACGGTCTCGTCCCCTGCGTCGGAGCCTCCACCAGGGGCCCGAACGTCGAGCCGGAGGCCGCCGAGCCCTCCGCCGTCTCGGAGGCGACCGCCGCGGCTCCGCCGGGGGCCGGATCAACACGGATCCGGGCCAGATTCACGGCGCGCGATCCACCCTGAAGAAGTCCTTAAGGCGGCGCCCTGATCGGGGGCTCCCCAGCGGGGTTGCGGCACCCGCCCCGCCGCGACTAGAGTCCCGCACACGACCCCATCCAGGAACCCCTCGAGATGAGAACCCCCCTCGGTCCGGCCTCTGGCGCCCGACTCCTCGGCCTCGCGGCCCTCTTCCTCGTCTGCTCGTCTGTCTCGGCCGCGAAGGCGATGGCGTCCGGGCAGACCCCCGCCGCGCCCGGGAGGTCCGCCAAGATCTCCTCGGAGACGACCGCGACCGCCGAGGTGGTGGCGGTCGCCAAGGAGCTGCGGCTCGTCACGCTGCGACGCGAGGACGGCCGGCTGCTCGAGGTGCTCTGCGGGCCGGAGGTCCGCAACTTCGACAAGATCAACGTCGGCGACACGCTGCGCGCGCGCTACCAGGAATCGCTGTCGGCCTCGCTCTGCGCCCCGGGGGAGAAGCCCGGGCCGATCGTGGGCGCCGTCACCGGTGCTCGGGCGAAGAAGGGCGACAAGCCCGCCGGCGCCACGGGCATCGCGGTCAGCATGCGCGTGAAGATCGAGTCGATCGACCTCCCGCACGACATCGTCGTCTTCTCGCCCGCCTCGGGCGACCTGATCGCGCACCGCCTCGCGACCCCTGAGGGGCGCGAGTTCGTCAAGGGCGTGAAGGTCGGCGACGTCGTGCGGCTCGACTACACCGAGGCGCTCGCCCTCTCGCTCGAGACGGCGCCGTAGGCCGGTCCGACCGCCGGAAGGGTCCCTTCCGGCCCCGGCCCGCCGCGGGTCGTCCCGCGCCCGCCGGAGAACCTCGCGCCGCCGTGTTCCCGGACGACGGGGGGAGGCGGCGGACGCGAGGCAACCCCTGTCGATGTCCGGCTCATCCCCGGATCAAGGGGAAGCGGTAGTAGGCCTCGAGGCAGAGGGCGCAGAAAGCGGTCATGCCGATGCGCCCTCCCCCCGTTCCCCAGGCTCCGAGCGGGTCCCAGGAGCCGCGCTCGTCGCCGTCGTGCCTCTGGTGCTCGAGGAGGGCCTTCTTCATCGCGACGTTCCAGGCCTTCCAGTCCTCGCCTCCCATCTGGAACATCGCGAGGGAGCCGTAGTACCAGTAGTACTCGTCGACCAGGCTCCTCTCGGGGGTGACCTCCCAGACGGGCGGGGTCCTGCGGAGAAGGTCGGCGTGGAGACGCAGGATCGGATGCTTCTCGCGGGTCTGCCCGAGGTGGAGGCGGCAGATCAGCGCGGCCGCGGTGAGCGCCTCGGTCTTTTCCGCGGGGAACCTCTCTTTGGTCCCCGTCATTCGTGAGGAGAGCTCCCCCTTCTGACGGTAGCCGCACCTCCCGCTCGACATGTCGGTCATCTCATCGAACCAGGCGAGCGCACCCTCGTAGGCGGTCCGATCCTCCACACGGATCCCCGCGTCCTCCGCCGCCTTCAAGGCGAGCACCATCCACGAGGTCACGGAGGTGTCGTTGTCGCCCGTGGGTGGGAGCGTGTAGCGCCAAGCCTTGGACGGGTTCCGGGCATGGAGGATGAGCCCTACCGCGCGCTCGAGGGGCGTCCTCAGGTCGGGAGCGCTCGTGAAGGCGTACACCTCGGCGAGCGCCATCGTCGCGATCGCGTGGCAGTAGAGGTAGAGATCGCCGTTGCTCTCGCCGATCAGGCCCGTGTCGGGTTTCTGCTGTGCGAGCAGCCAGCCGCCGGCGCGGCCGACGGGAAGTCGGTGCTTCCCCTCGCCGGGGAAGTTCCCGTCTCCGAGGAATGCAAGGAGGGCGAGTCCCGTCACTCCGACGTCCGAAAGGACCATTCCAGGACCATCGCACTTGTTCCCCGCGCACCGGTCCGCGAACCCGGCTCCGTCCCAACGTCCGTCGGCGGACTGGTGGCGCGCGAGCCACTCGAGGGCCTTGCCGAGCGCGTCTTCCGTTCCGGTGCCGCCGCCCATCTTGCGCAGCTCTTCCTTCCGGGCGAACCGTCCCTCGAAACGGGAAGCCACGAGCGGGGCGGCCGCCGGAGCCGGCCTCGCGGGCCTCTCCTCACCCGTGCGGGGATTCCCGACCACCCGAGAGCCTCGGACCTCCTCCCGGACGCTCTTCTTGATCTCCTCCTTCAGGTCCGCCATGGCGTTCTCGACCGCTTGGGGGTTCGCGGCGTGCCCGACGAGGAGGGTCCTCGCGTCTCCGAGCCACCTGTCGACACGGTTGAGCAGGAGACTCTGGGCGCGCACCTCGGCCGGGGAGGGCGGCCCTTCCTGGGCCGAAACGCGCGAAAAGAGCGAGAGGAGGAGGACGAACCGCGCCCCGACCCTAGCGGACATGGAACGTCCTCCCGTACCGAGAGTAGACCTCGAGACACATCGCGCAGAGCGCGGTCATCGCGACGCGTCCTCCCGCGTTCCCCCAGGCGCCGACGGGGTCCCAGGACCCGGCCGCGTCTCCGTCCCGGCGCTGATTCGCGAGGAGCGCCTTCTTCAGGGCGAGGTGCCACCGCTCCCAGTCCTCGCCTCCGGCCTGGAAGGTGACGAGCGTCCCGAAGTACCAGTAGACCTCGTCGACGAGGCTCCGCTGCGGAGTGGCCTCCCAGACGGGCGGGTTGTTCCGCAGGAGAGCGAGCTGCCGGAGAAGGAGGTCGTCTCCGGGCTGGATCCTGCCGTGGACCATCTGAGCGAACAGGGAAAGCGCGGTGATCGCCTCGGACTTGTCGGTGGGGTACCGCGCCCCGGCGGAGGGGGGACGGTCCGGCGACCCTCCGCGCGCGCCGTATCCGCAGCGCCCCGACCTCGGGTCCGTCATGCGGTCGAGCCAGACGAATCCGGCCTCGACGTCCAAGGGGTCGGCGCTGACCCCGGCGTCCGCCGCCGCCCGGAGGGCGAGGAGCATCCATCCGGTCACGGAGCTGTCCGATTCCCCCGTCGCCGGGTATTCGTAGCGCCAAGCGCCGAACTTGCTCCTCGCGGCGTGGATGAAGCGGACCGCCCGGGAGAGAGCGTTCTTCAGCGCCTCCGACCGATCGAGGATGCACGCCTCCGCGATCGCCAAGGTCGCGGCGGCGTGCCCGTACATGAACCGATCGCCCGTCCGGGGGCCGATGAGGCCCGTCGAGGGATCCTGCCTCGCGAGGAGCGATTGGATCGCCCGCCTCACGCAATCCGCGCGGGGTCCCGCCACCGGTCCCTCCCCGTTCCCGAGGAGGGCGAGCGCGGCCAGGGCCGTGACGCCCGTGTCGTGGACGCCCTGCCCGCCGCCGCCGCAGGGCGTCCCCTTGCACCGGTCCGCGAACCCTTGCGCATCCCATGCTCCCCCCTCGCTCTGGTGGCGCGCGAGCCAATCGAGGGCGCTCTCGATGGCCCGGCCCGCACCGAAGCCCCCTTCCGCGAGCCGCAGGGCCCTCCTGTCGCCCCGGCGGGCCGCGTAGCGATCCGACTCCTTCGATTCCGGAACGGGACCGCGGAGCTCCTCGAGGACGACGCGCCTCAGGACCGCCCGGAGCGACTCGATGGCCTCCTCGGCCTCGCCCGGATCGACGTCGGCGTTGCGCATCGCCTCGCCGGCCCGCTCGAGCGCGCCATCGAACCTCTGGAGCAGCCTCTCGCGAACCTCCTCCAACGAACGGTTGCGCGCGGGCTGCTGGAGGCCCGGGTCCGCCGCGAGGCACGGGACGGAGAGAACGAGGCAGCCGGCCGCAATCCCTGCACGAATCCCCGGACCCCCCCGGAGGGCCGCTCGAGGTCGGATTCCTCTCCCCTCATCTCGAGGTTTCTCGCTCCGCTCTCCGAACTCCACAGCTCTTCCCCAGGCCACGGGACCTCGCCTCACGTGTCCGCGACTCCGCGACGGCCCATCTCCTCCGCAACGGGGCGGTAGCGCTGGAGGAGGTCCGCCCGGGCGTCTTCGTCTCCCGCGCGGGCGTGGGGGAGGTAGTCCACGGTCTCGAGGGGGGAGGAATCCCCCGAGGACGGCGAGGCTTCGACCATGCTCCAGCTCCTCAACTCTCCGGGATGAGGTTCGCGGGATCGTACCCCGGCTTGCATTCGAGCGCCCGATTCCTACCCTCCGCTCTGCCACCTCAGGAGACTCCATGATGCGGTTGCGGGCGGGCGCGTCCGGAAAGGTCTCGTCGTGCCAGGGAGGATCGAGCGCGGCGAGGAGTCCGAAGGCGGGGAGGTTCTCCAGGGCGTCGTGAGGGACGGCCCGACCCCGGACCCGGGCCCCTGGAATCGATCCTGACAGCGCCCATGGACTCGACTTCCCCTCGAACCGGTCGGCTCCCGTCGCGGCTCGAGGCGATCGCCTTGAGCGCGTGTCTCGCGGGCGCCGGCGGCTGCAGGGTGGGTCCCGACTACGCCCCTCCGAACGCCGACGTCCCCGACGCGTGGCTCGACTTCAAGGCTGGGGCGAGCGGCCGCCCGGACGAGGACGCCCGGTGGTGGACCCGCTTCGGCGATCAGACTCTCGACGCGCTCGTCGAGCGGGCGATCGCCCAGAACCTCACGCTCCGCCAGGCCGGCCTGCGCGTCCTCCAGGCCCGCGCGCTGCGGGGCATCGCCGTCGGCCAGTTCTTCCCGCAGACGCAGGCGGCCACGGCCCAGGCCTCCTACAACCGCGTCAGCGAGAACTCGCCCCAGGGTCTCCTGGACCGATCGTTCGGCGACTACTCGGTCGGCCTGGAGGCGGCGTGGGAGCTCGATTTCTGGGGTCGCTTCCGCAGGGGGATCGAGTCGACGGACGCCGCCCTCGAGGCGTCGGTCGCGGACTACGACGGCGGGCTGGTCCTCCTCGCCGCGGACGTCGCCTCGACCTACGTGATCCTCCGGTCGCTGCAGGAGCAACTCGCGTTCACGCGGGCCAACGTGGAGCTGCAGCAGGACACGCTCGAGCTGACGAGGGTCCGGTTCAACGCGGGCGCGGTCTCCGAGCTCGACGTCTCGACGGCGCAGGCGACGCTCTCCAACACCCTGGCGTTCGTGCCGTTTCTCGAGGACTCGCTGCGGCAGGCCGAGACATCGATGTGCGTCCTCCTCGGGCGCACCCCCTCCGACCTGGCGGCCGAGCTCGGGGATCCCCGGCCCGTCCCCGCGGCGCCGGCGGAGATCGCGGTCGGCGTGCCCGCCGACCTGCTGCGCCGGCGACCCGACGTCCGGCGAGCCGAGCGCACCGCGGCCGCGTTCTCCGCGCAGATCGGGGTGGCGGCCGCGGATCTCTACCCTTCCCTCGCGGTGGCGGGCTCGACGGGCTTCCGCACCACCACGTTCCAGTCGCCCGGCCAATCGCCGAGCGCCTCGGATCTCCTCCGCGCCGACTCGTTCCAGGGCTTCGTCGGCCTCGACGTCCACTGGCCGATCCTGAACTACGGCCGGATCCAGAACAACGTCCGGTTCGCGGACGCGCGGTTCGAGGAGGCGGCGGTGGCCTACCAGAACGCGGTGCTGCAGGCGGCCGCGGAGGTCGAGGCGGGGCTGTCGAGCTTCCTCCGAGGTCGCGAGCGGGCCGCCTTCCTCGAGGAGAGCGTGACCGCCGCGCAGCGGGCCGCGGAGCTGTCCCTGATCCAGTACCGGCGGGGCGCCGCCGACTTCCTGCGCGTCAACCAGGCGCAGGTCGACCTCGTCGCGCGGCAGAACAGCCTCGTGATCGCCCGCGCGAGCGTCGCCCAAGGGGCGATCGCGACCTACCGCGCGCTCGGCGGAGGGTGGGAGGTGCGCGAGGGCCGCGAGTTCGTCCCCCCGCAGACGATCGAGGGAATGCGGGCCCGCACGGACTGGGGCAACATCCTCTCGCCCGGGTACGAGCGGGGCACGGACTTCTCCCTCTTCCCGCGCCCCGGGGGCGAGGGGCCCGTCGATTCGGAAACCGTCCCGGCTTCGTCGCCGGCGCCGGAGCGAACGCAGGAGGCGCGGAATGGCCATCGGGACTGAGCACGGCTCCAGGCGCAGGGGCGCGATCCTCGGCCTGGCGGCGCTCGCGGTCGGGGGTTGCAAGCCCCAGACGAACGCCTTCGCGCCGCCCCCGCCGCCGGAGGTGACGGTGGCGCATCCGATCCGGCGGCCGGTGACGCGCTACCTCGAGTACACCGGCACGACCGAGGCCTTCCAGACGGTGGACCTTCGCGCGCGCGTGGCGGGCTTCCTCGAGCAGGTGAACTTCAAGCCCGGGGCGGCCGTGAAGAAGGGGGACCTCCTGTTCGTGATCGACAAGCGCACCTACCAGGCGGCGGTGGACAGGGCCCGGGCGCAGCTGCTCGCGGACGAGGCCGCGTCCAAGGCGGCCGATTCGGAGGCGAGGATCGCCGAGGAGCTGGCGGCGCAGCGGGCCGGGAGCGAGATCGACCGGATCGCGAAGGAGGGCCGGCGCGACGCGACGAGGGCCGCCGTCGAGGCGTCGAAGGCGGCGCTGGAGAGCGCCCGCCTCGACCTCGAGTACTGCGAGGTGCACGCCCCGATCGACGGCCGGATCACGAAGAACCTGGTGGACATCGGGAATCTCGTGGGCGCGGGGGGCCAGCCGACCGTGCTCGCCACCCTCGTCAGCACGAAGCCGATCTACGTGTCGGTCGACGCGAGCGAGGGCGACGTCCTGGCGGTGCGACGGGCCCGGATGGCCCGGGAGCCGGGGGCCGAGCCCGGCCAGATCGCGCCCGGCGAGTGGCGCCCCGTCGACCTGGCGACGGCGGACACGGAGGAGTTCGGGGTGCACGGGCGGATAGACTACGTCGACGCGTCGCTCAATCCCCATACCGGCACGATCCG
This sequence comes from uncultured bacterium, assembly GCA_967798035.1. Classification (GTDB taxonomy): domain Bacteria; phylum Planctomycetota; class UBA1135; order UBA1135; family JAKEFM01; genus JAKEFM01. The sequence continues at coordinate 1,813 of CBRGOK010000106.1, read as the reverse complement.
CGTCCGCGCCCGGTTCGAGAACGAGGACGAGGTGCTGCTGCCGGGCCTGTTCGTGCGCATCCGGGTCCTGATGGACACGGTCGAGGCCACGATGGCGCCGGACATCGCGCTCCTGTCGGACCCCTCGGGGCGGTACGCGCTCGTGGTCGACGAGAAGGACGTCGTCGAGATCCGCCGCGTGAAGATCGGCGTCCTGGACCAGGGGATGCGCGTCGTCCGGGAGGGGCTCTCCACGTCGGACCGGATCGTCGTCAACGGCCTCCAGCGGGTCCGCCCGGGGGCGCGAGTCCGCGCGACGCTCGGGGAGGCGGGAGCCGACGCGGGCGAGCGGGGTGCTGCCGCGGAGCGCCCCGGCGCCGCCCCCCCCTCGCCGTCGAGGTGACGGGACCGCCGCCGGAAGCGCCATGTTCAGCCTCTTCTTCATCCGCCGCCCCATCGTTGCGTGCGTGATCGCGATCCTCATCGTCCTCGCCGGCGGCGTCGCGTTCCCGACCCTCTCGGTCGAGCAGTACCCGCCGATCGCCCCGCCGATCATCCGGGTGACGACGAGCTACCCCGGCGCGAGCGCCCAGGTCGTCGCGGACACGGTCGCGGCGCCGATCGAGCAGCAGGTGAACGGCGTCGACCGGATGATCTACCTCGAGAGCACGTCGGCGAGCGACGGCTCGTACACGCTGAACGTCTCGTTCGAGGTCGGGACGGACGTCGACATCGCCTCCGTCCTCGTCCAGAACCGCGTCTCCGTCGCGTTGCCGCAGCTTCCCGAGGAGGTCCGACGGCAGGGCGTGGTCACGAACAAGGTGTCCACGAGCATCGTGTCCGTGATCGCGCTGACGCCGAGGGATCCGGGGAGGACCGCCGAGTTCACGGACCTCTACCTGGCCAACTACCTGGTCATCCGCGTCAACGACGAGGTCAAGCGCATCCGGGGCGTGGGCGACACCCTGATCCGGCCGGGGAAGGACTACGGGATGCGCGTGTGGCTGGACCCCGACAAGCTGCGGGCGCGCGGCCTGACCGCGGTCGACGTGAACAACGCCCTGCGCGAGCAGAACGTGCAGGTCGCCGCGGGCGTGATCGGCCAGCCGCCGACGCCGTCCGGCCAGGGCTTCCAGTACTCGGTGACGACGCTCGGGCGGCTCGAGACGCCCGAGCAGTTCGGGGACATCATCGTGCGGGCGGACGGGAACCGGATCGTCCGCGTGCAGGACGTGGCCCGGGTCGAGCTCGGCGCCCGGTCCTACGACACGCTGGGGCGGGTCGACGGCGTCCCCTCGGCGCTCATGGTCGTCTACCTCATGGTGGTTTCGGAGATCTACCTCGCGGCTTACGCTGTCGGAACGTTTCGAATCCACTTCCTCCGGCTGGGACCGACGGAGCTGCGCATCCTCTTCGCCATCGGAACGCTTTATCTCCTCTACCGTCCCGTGGTCACGGTGTTCGGGACTCAGGCGCTCCTCTTCGACGTCTCTGGCATCTGCGCAATCGCCGGTCTCGCGGTGACGCTTCTCGTTTCCGCGGCTCGGAACACCCGCACGCTCTACCTCCGCGAGACGATTTCTTGAAAGCTCTCCTCTCCCGGCTGCTGCGATTCGGCTCGGTGGGGTCGATGGGGATGACCCTGCAGCTCTCGCTCCTCGCCGTCCTCGCTGGGCCTTTGCGGATCCACTATCTCGCCGCCACGGTGCTCGCCGTGGAGACGGCCCTCTGCCACAACTTCTTCTGGCACGAGCACTGGACCTGGGGCGATCGGGTTCGCGTGGGGGAGAGGTTCGGACGATTCCTCCGATTTCACGGCACCATCGGTCTCGTC
>CBRGOK010000105.1:0-9179 GCA_967798035.1 uncultured bacterium | reverse complement strand
GCCGGCCCGACATCCGCCAGGCCGAGGAGGAGCTCGCCTCCTCCTTCGCCCGGATCGGGGAAGCGAAGGCCCTCCTCTATCCGCGGATCTCCCTCACGGGGTCCTTCGGCTATGCGAGCACGGAGCTCGACGAGTGGCTCGAACCCTCGAGCCGCTCCTGGAGCGTCCTTGGCGGCCTCCTCCAGCCGATCTTCCACGCCGGGGAGCTTCGCCGTCAGGTCGAGGTCCGTGAGTCGCAGCAGCGCCAGGCCCTCCTCGCCTACCAGGGGACGATCCTCCGGGCGTTCGGGGAGGTCGAGGACTCCCTCGTCGGCTACCGCACGACGGGGGAGCAGCGACGCGCGCTCGGCTCCCGCGTGGAGGCGGAGCGCAAGGTCCTCGACCTCTCCGAGACGCGGTACCGGGGCGGCGTCGCGGCCTACCTCGAGGTCCTCGACGCGCAGCGCTCCCTCTTCTCGGCCGAGCTGGAGGAGGTCGAGACGGTCCGCGACAACGTCGTCTCCCTGATCCTCCTCTACAAGTCCCTCGGCGGGGGGTGGTCGGAGACTCCGGCGACGGCAGCCGCCGAACCTCCGGCCGAGGGGAAGCGCGGGCCGTGACGCGGGCGGGAGCGGTCCCGTGACCCTCCACGACGACGCGCGGGCGATCTTCGACGCCGGGGTGGCGGCCGTCGAGCCGCGCGCCCTCGTCCTGCGACATCTCGCGACGCGCCCGCCGTTCGAGGAGAGGCGCCTCTTCGTCGTCGGGGGGGGGAAAGCTGCCGTCGCCATGGCGGCCGCGGCCGAGGAGTCCCTCGGCGACCGGATCGCCGGCGGCGTCGTCGTGACGAAGCGCGGCCACGCGGGCGAGGGGCTGGCGAAGGTCTCCGTGATCGAGGGGCGCCACCCCGTTCCCGACGAGGAGTGCGCCAAGGGGGCGCGGGCGATCCTCGACGTCGTCGGGTCGGCGGGGGAGGAGGACCGCATCCTCTTCCTGCTCTCGGGCGGCGCCTCGGCCCTCCTCTCCTTGCCCCGCCCGGGGATCGAGATGGAGGACTACGCGCAGTTCTGCGCCCACCTCATGCGGTGCGGGGCGCCGATCGAGGACCTGAACGCGATCCGCCGCCACCTGACGGTCCTCGGCGGCGGGGGTCTCGCGGCCGCCACCCACCCTCGGCCCGTCACCGCGCTGATCCTCTCCGACGTCCTCGGCAATCCGCTTCCCGCGATCGGGTCGGGGCCGACCGCCCCGGACCCGAGCACCTTCAAGGACGCCCTCGACGCGGTGCAGCGCTGGGGACTCTTCCCCTTCGCCTCGCAGGGGATCGTCGGCGTCCTCGGCAAGGGGATGGTCGGCCGCGAGCCCGAGACGCGAAAACCCGGCGACCCGGTCTTCGAGCGCGTCGAGAACGCGATCGTCGGCGACAACGCCCTCGCGCTCGAGGGAGCCCGGGCGAAGGCCGAGGCCCGCGGCTACCGGACCTCCCTCCTCACGGGGAACCTCCGGGGCGACGCGGCCCTCGCCGGGAGGGCGATCGCGATCGCCGCGCGCGAGGCGAAGGGGCCGGGGAACGGCCGGGTCTGCCTCCTCGCCGGCGGGGAGACGACCGTGTCGCTCGAGAACGCCGCCGGCTTCGGGGGCCGGGCGCAGGAACTCGCACTCGCCGCCTCCCTCGCCCTCGAGGGGAGCGAGGGGATCGTCCTCCTCGCGGCCGGGACCGACGGCAACGACGGCCCGACCGATGCCGCGGGCGCCCTCGTCGACGGGGGGACGGCGCGCGGGGCGCGCTCGGTGGGGGAGGACCCGGCGGAGGCCCTCGCGAAGCACAACTCCTACGGGTTCTTCCAGGAGATCGGCGGGCACGTGAGAACCGGGCCGACGGGGACGAACGTGATGGACCTCGTCGTCGCGCTCGTCGAGTGACCGGCGGCGGAGCCGGCGGCGTTCAAGATCCCGACTCGTGATCTTGAAGGCGGTGTGGATTCGGCCTCCGACTCGGGGCCTCGAGGACCGGCCGGCTTCCGGGTCGGGCCTGCGACGCGGGTCGTGGGGATCGTCCTCGCGACTTGCTACCGTACCCGCGTGTTCCGGCGATTCCCTGGGAAGGCGAAGCCCGAGGAGGAGGTCGGCCCGTGAACGAGGAGGGGGCCGTGCGCGGGGGTGGAAGAGAACCTCGCGAATCGCCGCGTGCGCCCGAGCGCCGGAACCTCCCCGCGTTCCTCGTCCTGCTCCTCGCCCTGGCGGCGCTCCTCTTCGCCTCGGCGCTCATCTTCCTCCCGTTCGCGACGCCGATCGCGCTGGCGCTCGTGGCCGCCACGACCGCCTACCCGCTCTTCCAGCGCGTCGGTCGGCTCGTCGGCGAGCGGCGGAGGGGACTCGCCTCCTCGCTCACCTGCCTCCTCCTCGTCCTCCTCGTCTTCGCCCCTCTCGCCTGGGTCGGAGGATCGCTCGTCGCCCAGGTGAAGCCCGCCGTGGAGTGGGCGGGCCAGAACGTGGACGTCCTCCGGACCCGGCTCGACCAGAGCTGGATCGGGCGGCAGGCGTGGTTCCGGTCCGCGTCGAGCCGGATCAAGGAGCTCCTCGCGTCGGTCGAGCGCGCCCCCGGCGCCGGGGCGGAAGGTCCGGCCGTGCCGGCGGGTGGAGAACCGGGCGCCAAGGCGGCCGAGCGCCCCGCGTGGATCGCGTCGCTCGCCAGCAGCGTGACGGGGGCCCTGGCGGGGATCCTCGGCCACGCGCTGCACGCCTTCTTCCAGTCCGTCGTGATGCTCTTCCTCGTCTTCTTCTTCCTCAAGGACGGCCCGCAGATCCTCCAGTCCTTCCAGCGGGCGATCCCCCTGGAGAAGGCGGAGCAGGACAGGGTGATCCAGACCTTCCGCGAGGTGAGCCGGTCGATCATCCGGGGCTCGTTCGGGACCGCCCTCGCCCAGGGGATCGTGGCGACCGTCGCGTTCGCCGTCCTCGGCCTTCCCGCGCTCTTCTGGGGAGGCGTCGCCACGATCTGCTCCCTCATCCCCCCGTTCGGCACGGGCCTCGTCACCGTGCCGATGATCGTCTTCTTCGCGATCGGCGGCCATTGGGGGAAGGGGATCTTCCTCGCGATCGTGGCGCTCCTCATCGGCACCCTCGACAACGTGGTCCGGACGCGGCTCATGCGGGAAGGCCTCCGCGTCCACCCGATCTGGATCCTCCTCTCGATCCTCGGGGCGCTCCGGCTCTTCGGGCCCGCGGGGATCCTCTACGGGCCCATGATCCTCGCCCTCCTGGGCACGATGGTCGCCCTCCTCCTCGAAGGGGAGAAGGCCGGCGAGGCGGCGAAGGAGAGGGCCGCGCTCGCTCCCTCCCCGACGAAGGCGTCCTGAGGGAAAGCCGGCGACCCCGCTATTCCGTCGCGAGCCCCTCCCGGACGGCGGGCCGCGTGTAGACGAGGAGCGCCGCGACGTTCACGGCGAGCGCGGCCGCGAAGGGGAACACCCACGCGGGGTTCTCCCCCTTGGAGGCGACGGCGACGGTGAGGGACGCGTTCGAGAGGAGGTTCAGGGCCGAGAGGATCGCCATCGAGGAGGCGCCGTGACGCCGGCCCCGGAGGTAGCGGGCCGCGAGAACGAGCTGGGGGAGGGACACGACGGCGAGGACGCCGAAGAGCATGAGGAAGAGCGGGGCGAACGAGCCTCCACAGCACCCGCCCGCCGCGCGTGGATTCAGGAGCAGGAATCCGCTCATCACGGCCGCGATCCCGGTCCCGGCGACGCCGAAGACGACGTGGAGCCACGCGATCCCGCGGGCGGCGGCGAGAAGGTCGAGACGGGTCATCGCGTGGGGTCCTCCGAGGTCGCGTCGGGCGGCCCTCGATCGGCGGGGCCCGCGCGGGGACAGGATCGGCCCGTCCCCCCCCTTCGCTCAACCTCGTCCCGGCGCCGCGTGGCGGGAGGGAGAGGCCGCATGGACGGCCGCTCCGCTCCCCGGGAACCGGGAAGGCTCCAGGCGAACGCGCCCGGTTGACGAAGTAGCCACCGGAGGCTACTTTCCACCCATGCGCGCCGTGGGGATCAAGGTCCTCAAGAACCGCCTGAGCGAGTACGTCCGCCTCGTCGAGCGCGGCGAGACCGTTCTCGTCGTCGACCGCGACCGGGTCGTCGCGGAGCTCACTCCCCCGCGGGAGGGGCGGAGCCCCTTCCTCGCGGACGCGCGGCTGGCGCAGGCCGTGCGGGAGGGGTGGGTCACGCCTCCGGCCCTCGTCGGGGCGGGTCCTCCGCCGCGACTCCCGGTCGCCCCCCTCAAGCGAATCCTCCGCGAACTGGAGGGGGACCGGGAGGATCGGTGATCTACCTCGACAGTTCGGTCGCCCTGGCGGCGCTCCTGGCCGAGGACCGCGTTCCTCCCGAGAGATTGTGGGAGGGGAGCGTCGTCTCGAGCCGGCTGCTGGAGTACGAGGTCTGGACCCGCGTGCACGCGCGGAGTCTCGCGCGGTCCCACGAGGAATCGGTCCGCGCCCTCCTCGCGCGCGTCGCCTTCGTCGAGCTCGCTCCCTCCGTCCTCGAGCGCGCCCTCGAGCCGTTCCCGACTCCGGTCCGGACCCTCGACGCGCTCCACCTCGCCTCCCTCGAGTTCCTCCGGAAGACGGGGCAGAAGGTCGAGCTGGCGACCTTCGACGAGCGCCAGGCGACGGCCGCCAAGCGGATGCGGATCCCGCTCTTCGCCTTCTGAGAGAGGGGCGGCGTCCGCGCGGACGCGCGTCCTCCTACGGCTTCGGCGAGCGCCACATCACCCCTCCGTCTCCTCCGGGCCGGTCGTGGCCCGCCCGCGGCCTCCCCGCTAGCCTCCCGCCCCCATGAGCACGACCCGCGCGCTGTCGCCTCCCCTCGCGCTCCTCGCCCTCCTCCCCGGCGCCTGCGTCGCGGCGTTCCCCGGGGCGGTCCCGCCCGTCGAGCGCACGTTCGACGCGACCTTCACGGGCCGGACTCTGCGCTTCGACTACCACCACGTCGGGACGGCGGGGGAGGAGCACGTGAGCGTCGACCGCTTCCGGATCGAGGGGGAGTGGCCGGGGAGCCGCGCCCGCCTCCTCGACGAGACGAACTACGGGAAGTACCTCTTCTGCGTCCTCGACGCCGCGACGAACCGGACGATCTGGTCGCGCGGCTTCGCGAGCATCTACGGGGAGTGGGAGACGACGGGGGACGCGAAGAAGGGATGGGGCGCGTTCCACGAGTCGCAGCGCTTCCCCGAGCCGCGGGGGCCCGTCCAGCTCGTGCTGAAGAAGCGGGGGGAGGACGGCGCGTTCCGGGAGTTCTTCTCGACGTCCGTCGACCCGAAGGAGCGGTTCGTCGACCGCTCCCCCCTCACGCCGCGCGGGGAGGTGTTCCCGCTCTTCGAGAGCGGTCCTCCCGCGGGGAAGGTCGACCTCCTCTTCCTCGCCGAGGGGTACGCCCCGGGGGAGAAGGAGAAGTTCCGGCGCGACCTCGAGAGGCTCGCGGGGGTCCTCTTCGGGACGGAGCCGTACAAGTCGAGGAAGGCGGACTTCAACGTCCGGGGCCTCTTCCTCCCGTCGGCCGAGCCGGGGATCAGCAACCCGCGCAAGGGCGTGTGGCGGGACGCCCCGTTCGGGTGCTCCTTCAACGCCTTCGACGTCGACCGCTACGTCCTCACCTTCGCGAACGCGCGGCTGCGCGAGGTCGCCGCGCAGGCGCCCTACGACGCGCTCCTGATCCTCTTGAACGAGAGGAAGTACGGCGGCGGCGGGATCTTCAACCTCTGGGCGACGATCGCCGCCGACAGCCAGGAGGCCCCCTACATGACCGTCCACGAGTTCGGGCACTCCTTCGCCGGGCTCGCCGACGAGTACTACTCCTCCCAGGTCGCCTACGAGGAGTTCAACCCCAAGGGGACCGAGCCGTGGGAGCCCAACGTCACCGCCCTCCTCGATCCGAAGCGGCCGAAGTGGGGGGAGGAGGTCCAGCCGGGGACGCCCCTCCCCACCCCGTGGGGGAAGGGGGCCTACGACCAGGTCGACCTCGAGTACCAGGCGAAGCGGAGGCGGCTCCTCGACGAGCAGGCGAGCGAGGAGGCCTCGGAGGCGCTGATGCGCGAGGTGAAGCGGACGACGGGGCCGATGCTCGCCGCGGAGAAGTTCGCCGGGGAGGTCGGGGCCTTCGAGGGGGCGATGTACGAGGCGAAGGGCCTCTACCGCCCGCAGGTCGACTGCATCATGTTCACGCGGAATCCGACTTCCTACTGCCGGGTCTGCCGGAGGGCGGTCGAGCGCATCATCGCGCTCTACGCCGAGTAGAGGCCGCGGGGCGCCGCGTCGTTTACGTTTCGTGAAGAAGGCCCGATCGCGCGGGGGGACGTCCGGCGCATGGACGCGCCCGCGGAGCGCGACTAGACTCTCTTCCTGGTAAGGCAGATGCGGCCCGGGGGTGCCCGCGGGCCGGCGTCCCGCGCCCCCGGGGAGGAATTGTCCATCGATGGCTGAGAAACACTTGGATCTCGTGCCGCCCGGTCCGTCCCGCCGGAGCCTCGGGTCGTGGCTCTCGATCGCCTGCCTGGCGCTCGCGGCCTGCTCCGTCCCGCTCACGCAGGACCCGAGCCCGCGCACTCCGCAGGGAGAGGAGGCCTTGTCGGTCGCCTCGAGCGTGGAGCCGGCGGCCGCCCCCCAGGCGGTCCCGCTCCGGGCCCCCGCCGGGGAGTACCGGATCGGCCCGCGGGACCTCCTCGAGATCTCCGTCCTCGACCAGGCCGACTGGCTGAGGCAGGTGCCGGTCCGGCCGGACGGGAGGATCTCCTACCCCCTCGTCGGCGACCTCGAGGCCGCGGGGCGCACCGTGGAGGAGCTGCGCACGGACATCGAGCGCCGCCTCCAGAGATACCTCAAGCGCCCGCAGGTCAGCGTCTCGGTCCGGGAGTTCCTGAGCCAGGTCCCGCACGTCTACGTCGCGGGCGAGGTCCGGACGCCGGGCGCCTACGAGCTGCGGCCTCCCCACGACTCCTTCCTCGACGCCGTCTTCGCCGCGGGGGGCGTGACGGCCGACGCGGACCTCTCCCTCTCCTACGTGATCCGCGGGAAGGACGTGATCGCCTCCGACTTCGACCGGATCCTGCGGCAGGGGACGCGGGGGGGCTCGAACTTCGTGATGGCGGACCGGGACCTGATCTACTTCCCCACGAAGGACTTCCGCTTCATCTACGTCCTCGGCGAGGTCGAGCGGCCGAGCGCGGTCCCCGCGCCGCACCCGATGAAGCTCATCGAGGCGCTGGCCCTCGCGGAGGGCCTCGCCCCGGGCGCGTACAAGCCGGAGATCAAGGTGATCCGCGGCGGCCTCCGGTCGGGCTCCGCGCTGTCGATCGACTTCGAGGCCGTGGCGCAGGGGGACCTCAAGAACAATGTCACCCTCTACCCGGGCGACATCGTCTACGCCCCGCGCGGCCCGCTGCGCGCTTGGAACGACCTCCTGCAGGAGGTGACGCCGTCCCTGAACACGCTCCTCCTCGTCGAGGTCCTCCAGGACACCAACAACAACTAGTGGCGACCGACGGGACCGAGGAGGCGGGGCGCGCGGGCGCCCGGCGCGGGACCGCCTCGCCGGCGGTTCCGGCGCGGAGCGCGGGGCCGGACGGCGGCCTCGGAGCGAATCCCTACCTCTCGGTCGTCGTCCCCGCCTACAACGAGGAGGCGTTCGTCGGGAGGTGCGTGGAGGGGATATGCGCCTACCTCGATTCCCGGGGCCGTCCCTACGAGGTCCTCGTGGTGGACGACGGGAGCGCGGACCGGACGAGCGGCGAAGCGGCGGCGGCCGGCGCGAGCCGTCCGGGACGCGTGCGCGTGCTCCGGCGGGAGGCGAACTTCGGGAAGGGGAGCGCGGTCCAGCAGGGGGTCCACCGCTCCCGCGGGGCCCGGATCCTCATGTGCGACGCCGACCTCTCCACGCCGATCGAGGAGGTGGAGAAGCTGGAGTCGGCCCTCGACGAGGGGTGCGGCGTCGCGTTCGGGTCGCGGTCGGTCCCGGGGGCGCAACTCGAGGTCCGCCAGCCTCGGCACCGGGAGTGGATGGGTCGGATCTTCAACGCCCTCGCCCGGTCGGTCGTCCTCCCCGGGGTGCTCGACACCCAGTGCGGGTTCAAGCTCTTCACGCGCGAGGCGGCGGAGCGGGTCTTCCCGCTCCAGACGATCGGGGGGTTCTGCTTCGACCTCGAGATCCTCTACCTCGCGCGGCGCGCGGGGGTGGGGATGCGGGAGGTCCCGGTGCGCTGGATCAACCGGACGGACACGCGGGTGAGCCTGCTGCGCGACCCCCTCGAGATGGCGCTCGACGTCTTCCGCATCCGCCTGCGCCGCCGGCGCGATCCGACGTGGCACCTCGCGCGCCTCGACCGGGAGAACGCGCGCGAGATCGCGGTCCCCGCCGGGACCGGATCCGGCTCGTCCTCTTGAACCTGTCGGTCCTCCTCTGCACGTACCGGCGCCCGCAGGCCCTGGCGCGCGCCCTGGAGGCGCTCCTCGCACAGCGCGATCCCGGGGCCTTCGAGGTCCTCGTCGTCGACAACGACCCCGAGCGCAGCGCGCGGGAAGCCTGCCGCCCCTACGAGGGGGGATCGCCGCCCGTCCTCCACATCGCCGCCGCCCGCCCGCGCAACCTCCCCGCCGCCCGCAACGAGGGGATCGCGGCGAGCCGCGCCCCCCTCGTCGGATTCCTCGACGACGACGCCGTCCCGGCCCCCGACTGGGTCTCCTCGGTCGTGCGGGCGCACCTCGAGACCCCGCGGGCGGCGGCGATCGGGGGGCGCGTCCTCCCCCTCACCCTCCTTCCGGAAGTCCCCTCCCGCCCCGCCGGGCCCGCCCGGATCGGCAGGCTGCTCGCGTTCGGGAGGTTCACCGGCAACTTCGACCTCGACCCCGGCCGTCCCGTCCCGGTCGACACCGTGACCGGGTGCAACATGACCTTCCGGAGGACGGCGCTCGAGCGGGTCGGGCCCTTCGATCCGACCTACGTCGGGACGACCGTGCGCGAGGAGACCGACTGGTGCGCTCGCGCGACGCGCGAGGGGCTCCCCCTCTTCTTCGACCCTCGGATCGTCGCGTGGCACGGCGAGGACCCGAGGGGAGGGAGCCGTCCCGAGGGCGGGGGGGGGGGTGGGCGCGGGGAGGAATAAGGCCACATCAATACCTTATGGGACACGCGCCACCGGGTCTACATACAACGGAA
>CBRGOK010000104.1:0-9201 GCA_967798035.1 uncultured bacterium | reverse complement strand
GATCGAGTCCTACACCGGGATCATGGCCCGGGAGATGGCGAAGCGGGGTCGCCGGGCGGGGCCCCTCGACCCTTCCCTGCACGGGTTCGCCCGGTTCGTCAAGTTCTACTTCCTGCGGGCGGGGTTCCTGGACGGGGGGACGGGCCTTCACCTGGCGCGGCTGGCGGCCCGATATGGGTACCTCAAGTACGCGAAGCTTCGCGCCCTCTCCCCCCGGGGGGAGGCCCCCCCCCTCCCCCGGGGATAAGGGGCTGGCGTTCCGGGCGCGAATTGGCAAACTTCCCCCCTTCCCAGGGCCCCCTTTCGGAGGATCAAAGACTTGGCTCGCAAACCGAACGCAGCGTTCATGAAGCCGCTCACCCCGTCTCCCACGCTCGCCGCCGTCATCGGGACGAAGGCGATGCCGCGGACGGAGGTGACGAAGAAGCTCTGGCAGTACATCAAGAAGAACGGGCTTCAGGACAAGAAGAACCGCCGGATGATCAACGCCGACGACAAGCTCAAGCCCGTCTTCGGCGGCAAGAACCAGGTGAGCATGTTCGACATGACGCGGCTCGTGGCCGCGCACCTGAAGTAGGCGGTCTCGGGCGGAGGCCGGGGCCCGCCGGTCGCAGGCTCCGGGGCCCCGGCCTCCAGCTCGTGAGGGGGGAGGTACCGGAGAGGGAGAGCCGCCGTTCCGGCGGCGTCCCCCTCCGGATTCGGGCGCCCGTCCGGGCGGCCGGCTCAGCGATCCGCCGGCGGGCGCGCCGGGGTCTTCGGCACGACCACGGCCGAGTGCGGGGAGGGGAATCGCAGGCGCGGCTCCCGCACCGCCTTCACCTCGTCGAGCCTCCGCACCGGCGTCGTCACCGGCGCGTCGCGGAGGATCTGCGGGTTCTCCCGCGCCTCCCGCGCGATCCGGAGCATGTCCTCGGCGAAGGCGTCGAGGGTCTCCTTCGACTCCGTCTCCGTCGGCTCGATCATCAGCGCCTCGGGGACGATGAGGGGGAAGTAGATGGTGGGAGGGTGGTGGCCGAGGTCGATCAGGCGCTTGGCGACATCGAGCGTGCGGATCCCGGTCTCCTTGATCCGGCGGTTCGTCGCGACGAACTCGTGCATGCAGGTCCGGTCGTAGGGGACGTGCCATTCCCCGCGCAGGCGGACGCGGAGATAGTTCGCGTTCAAGACCGCGTGCTCGGCGATCGAGCGGACCCCGTCGCCGCCGTACCTCCTCAGGTAGGCGTAGGCGCGCAGCAGCACCCCCGAGTTCCCGAGGAACCCCCGGAGCATCCCGATCGACTTCGGGGCGTCCCACTCAAGGGAGTAGCGGCCCGCCTTATCGAGGACCCGCGGGACGGGGAGGTGGGGGGCGAACTCCTCCCGCACCGCGATCGGCCCCGCCCCCGGCCCTCCCCCCCCGTGGGGCGTCGACATCGTCTTGTGGAGGTTCAGGTGCATCAGGTCGACGCCGAAGTCGCCGGGGCGGGTCACCCCCACGATCGCGTTGAAGTTCGCCCCGTCCATGTAGAGGAAGGCGCCCGCGCGGTGGAGGACCTCCGCGATCTCGAGGATCCGCTCCTCGAAGAGGCCGAGGGTGTTCGGGTTCGTGATCATCAGGAGGGCCGTCTCGGCCCCGACCTTCGCGCGCAGGTCGGCGACATCGACGAGCCCGTCGGGGCCCGACTTCACGGCGAGGGGCTTCATTCCCGCCATCGCGACGGAGGCGGGGTTCGTCCCGTGCGCGGAGTCGGGGATGAGGACGGTGCGGCGCTTCCCCTCCCCCCGGTCCTCGTGGCGCGCCCGCGCGACGAGGAGGGCGGTGAGCTCCCCCTGCGCGCCGGCGGCGGGGTGGAGGGTGACGGCGGGGAGGCCCGTGAGCGAGGCGAGCCAGCGCTCGAGCCGGTGGAGGACGGCGAGGAACCCCTGCGCCTCCGCGTCGTCCTGGAAGGGGTGGAGCCACGCGAACCCCGGCATCGCCGCCGCGACCTCGTTCGCGACGGGGTTGTACTTCATCGTGCAGGAGCCGAGGGGATAGAAGGAGTCCGCGATGCTCGTGTTCTTCTTCGAGAGGAGGACGTAGTGGCGCACGAGGTCGAGCTCGGAGACCTCGGGGAGCGCGGGGGGGGTCCTCCGGAGGCTCGACGCGGGGAAGAGCGAGGCGGGGTCGCGCGCGGGGAAGGAGGGGCGCGGCGGCTCGTAGCCCCGGCGACCCGGCCGGGAGCGCTCGAAGATGGAGAGGTCCTTGTTCATCGGACGGCGCGAAGCGTCTCGAGGAGGAGGTCGACCTCCTCCTCCGTGTTCGTCTCCGTGAACGCGAAGAGGAGGGCGTCGGGGAACTCCGGGTAGAAGCGGGCGAGGGGGATCCCCCCGGCGATCCCGGCCGCGGCGAGGGCGGCGCGCACGCGGTCGGCCCCGCGCGCGCAGCGGATCGGAAACTCGTGGAAGAAGGGTCCCTCGAGCAGGGGGGCGTACCCCGGGATCGAGACGATCCGTTCCGCCGCGACGTGGGCGGTCGTGGCGCAGGCGGAGGCGACCTCCCTGAGGCCCCGGGGGCCGAGGAAGGCGAGGTAGATCGCCCCGCGCAGGGCCATCAGCGCGTTGTTCGTGCAGATGTTGCTCGTCGCCTTCTCGCGCCGGATGTGCTGCTCGCGGGTCTGGAAGGTGAGGACCGTCCCGCGCTTCCCGTCCCGGTCGACCGTCTCCCCGACGATCCTCCCGGGCATCCGTCGGACGAACTCCCCCCTCGCCGCGAAGAACCCGAAGGAGGGGCCGCCGTAGTTCGGGGGGACGCCGAGGGGCTGGCCCTCCCCGACGGCGATGTCGGCGCCGCACTCGCCCGGGGAGGCGAGGAGACCGAGGGCGATCGGGTTCACGGAGACGACCCCGAGCGCGCCCGCTCCCCGGGCGGCGTCGCAGAAGGGGGCCATCTCCTCGACGGCGCCGAGGAAGTTCGGGCTCTGGAGCGCGAGACAGGCCGCGTCGGCGGGGATCGTCCGGGGGAGGGGGGTGCGCCCTCCCGCGAGGGGGAGCTCGTCCACCTCGAGGCCGGCGTGGGCCGTCGCCGTGCGCAGCGCCGCGCGCGCGTGGGGGTGGACCCCCCGCGAGACGAGGACGCGGGGACGCCCCGTCACGGACGCGGCCATCAGGCAGGCCTCGGCGAAGGCGCTCGCGCCGTCGTACATCGAGGCGTTCGCCACCTCCATCCCCGTCAGCTCCGCGATCATCGTCTGGAACTCGAAGAACGCCTGGAGGGTCCCCTGCGAGGCCTCGGGCTGGTAGGGGGTGTAGGCGGTCACGAACTCGAGGCGCCCCTGGAGCGCGTCGACCGCGGCGGGGATCGCGTGGCGGTACATCCCCCCCCCGAGGAAGCAGGGCCGGTCGAGGACGGGGCGGTTGCGCCCCGCGAGGTCGCGCAGCTCGCGGAGCACCTCGGGCTCGGGGAGCCCCGGCGGGAGGTCGGGCGCTCCGCGCAGGCGCGCCTGCGCCGGGACGGAGGCAAATAGATCGTCCAAGTTCCCGACGCCGATCGCCGCGAGCATGGAACGACGATCCTCCGGCGTGTGGGGGAGGAAGGGCATCGGGATCAGTGGGCCCCGAGCGTCTTCTCGTAGGCGTCGGCCGCGAGGAGCTTGCCGTACCCCCCGTCGCCGGACTCCGCGCGGATCCGCAGGAACCAGCCCGCCGCGAACGGATCCTGGCGGACGAGCTCGAGCGCGTCGGGCGCGGCGGCGTTCACCTCGAGGACCGTCCCCGCCACGGGGGCGTAGAGCTCGGAGACCGCCTTCACCGACTCGATCTCGCCGAAGGCCTCCCCCTGGCGGAGCTTTCGCCCGACGGGGGGGAGCTTGAGGAAGGTCAGGTCGCCGAGCTGCTCGACGGCGAAGTCGGTGATCCCGACGAGGTAGGAGCCCGCCTCGGGCTTGGCCCACTCGTGGGTCTCGCTGTAGCGGCGGTCGTTCGGTCTCATCGAGTCGTCTTCCGGGTGCGGCTGTAGAAGGGGAGGGGAACGATCTCGGCGGGGACCTGCTCCCCGTGGACGTCGAGGGAGAGGCGCGTCCCGGGGGAAGCCTTGGCCGTCGGGACGTAGCCGGTCCCGATGTTCGTCCCCAGGGTCGGGGACTTCGTCCCGGAGCAGACCGCCCCGAGGCGCTCGTCCTCCTCGAAGAGGGCGTATCCCTGGCGCGGGATCCGGGGCCCCTCCGAGCGGAAGCCGACGAGGCGGCGGGCCGGGCCTGTCTCGGCGACCGCCTCGAGGGGCTTGCGCCCGACGAAGTCCTTCCCCGGCGTGAAGCGCACGGCGAAGGCGAGCCCCGCCTCGATCGGGTTCGTCGTCTCGTCGATCTCGTGGCCGTAGAGGGGCATCCCCGCCTCGAGGCGCAGCGTGTCGCGGGCGCCGAGGCCGATCGGCCGGAGGCCGTGGGGGGCCCCCGCCTGGAGGAGCGTGGCGAAGGCGCGCTCGGCGTGCCCAACGGGGAGGAAGAGCTCGAAGCCGTCCTCCCCCGTGTAGCCGGTCCGCGCGAGGAGGACGTCGGGGAGGTCGAGGGCGCGCGCCCGCGCGCAGCGGTAGTAGCGCAGGCCCGCGAGGTCGAGGTCGACCAGCGGGGCGAGGATCCGGGCGGACATCGGCCCCTGGAGGGCGACCATCGCGAGCGCCTCCGTGAGGTCCTCGAGCTTCGCGTCGAGCCCGGAGGCGTGGCGGCGGATCCACTCGACGTCGCGCTCCCGGTTCCCCGCGTTGACGACGACGAAGAGGGAGTCGGGCTCGCGGTAGACGAGGACGTCGTCGATCACCCCGCCGTCGGGGTTGCACAGGAGCGCGTAGCGGGCCTCCCCCGGCTTCATCGGGGCGACGTCGTTCGTGAGGACCCGGTCGGCGAGGAGGAGGGCGTCCCCCCCGCGGATCCGCAGGCGCCCCATGTGGCAGAGGTCGAAGAGGCCCGCCGCGGAGCGCACGGCGGAGGCCTCCTCGAGGATCGGCCCGTACTGCACCGGCATGCGCCAGCCCGCGAAGGCGGTCATCCGGGCGCCGAGCCGGGCGTGGGTCGCGGCGAGAGGGGATTCGTTCACGGGCGGGAGGGACGCAGGGGGGACGCGCGCGCTCCCCGGGAGGTCCGTCGAGAGGGCCCCGGGGCGTCTGCGGCCGGGGTCCGGCGACCGGAGAGTCTCGCGCGGGGCCCGCGCTCGCCCCTTCGGCGCCCCGCCGCGCGGCCGGCCGCGCGCGCGGGCTCTCCCGCTGCCTTCCTCCGGCGCGGGGGAACGTAACGAGTTCTCGCCGATCGGTCAAGGCGAGGGGGCCGGGCCGCCGAAACACCTTCTCGGACGTCCCCGTCCCGGTCATGGTCTTCACCGGAGATCTCGACAGCGTCGATCTCGCGCAGGTCTTCCAGGTCCTGCGTGCCAATAACAAGACGGGGATGCTCCTCGTCTTCCGGGCCGACGGGAGGCGCGCGTTCCACTTCGGCGAGAAGGGGGTGAGTCTCCAGTTCGATCCCCCCGCCTACGAGGAGCGCGTCGTCGAGCAGCTGCGCCGGCGGGGGAAGGCGACCGAGGAGTCGATCCGCCTCGCGATCGCGAACCGCCGCCACCACAGCAACCTCGTCGAGGCCCTCGTCGGGATCCGGGCCGTCGAGGCGCGCGAGGTCGAGGAGACGATGCGCTACCTCCTCGAGGAGGACCTCTTCGAGACCTTCTTCTGGAGCGGGGCGCGCTTCGAGTTCTTCGAGGGAGCGCGCCGGGTCGAGGACCTCCCCGGGGCCGTCGACGAGCGCTTCGTCTTCCACCCCGACTCCGTCGTCATGGAGGCCGCCCGGCGGATCGACGAGTGGGCGGCGATCCGCGCGCGCATCCCCGACCGCACGATGGTGTTCGCGCCGGTCGAGGGGATCGAGGGCCCCCCCGCAGGAACGGTCGAGGGGGAGGTGTTCGCCGTCGTCGACGGCTGCCGGTCCGTCGACGAGATCCTCCGCACCTGCCCGCGCTCCCCCTTCGAGATCGAGAAGGCCCTCCTCGCCCTCTGCGACGGGGGGTGGATCGCCCAGCTCGAGGCGGAGCAGCTCCTCGAGGCGGGGAGGCGCGCGATGAAGGAGGGGCGCCCGAAGGAGGCGGCCGAGCTCCTGGAGCAGGCGGCGGAGGCCGGGGTCGAGCCGGGGGTCGCGTGGGGCGAGGCGGCGAAGGCCCACCGGGCCGGGGAGGCCTACGTCGAGGCGGTCCGGTGCATGGGTCGGCTCGCCGACCAGCGGGCCGAGGGGGGGCAGGCGGCCGGGGCGGTGGCCGCGCTGCGCGAGGCGGTCACCCTCTTGCCGACCGACCTCGCCTCCCGCGAACGGCTCGTCAGCCTCGCCCTCGGCGTCCCCGCCAAGCACCGCGACGGGTTCGATCCGGTGACGGAGGGGCGCGCGGTCGCCTCCCTCTACCTCGACCTCGAGCAGCCCGACCGCGCGCGGGACGTCCTCGAGGCGGTCCTCCGCCAGGCGGCGAAGGACGCGGAGACCAAGCGCCTCCTCGTCTCGGCCCTGACGCGCCTCGGGGAGACGAGCGCGGTCGTCTCCGTCTACGAGTCCCTCGCCGACGACGTCGCGGAGACCAACCCGATCGGCGCCGTCCGCTACCTGCAGAAGATCCTCCTCCTCAACCGCAACCGGACCGACGTCGCCCAGCGGATCAAGGCCCTCTACACCTCCGTCGAGCGTCGCCGGGCCCGGCGGCGCGGCGCCCTCGTCGGGACGGCCGCCGGCATCGGTCTCGCCGCAATGGCGGGGCTCTACGGCCTCTACGAGATGAACGCGCGCTCCGCCTTCGAGGGGCTCGACCTCGAGGGGCGGCGGCTGCGCCAGGAGTACCGCGAGGCGGCGAGCGCGCTCGAGAACTTCCTGCGGCGCCACCCCCTGAGCCTCTCCGCCGCGCGCGCGCGCGAGGCCCTCTCCGACGTCCGCGTCGCCCTCACGCACGAGCAGATCCGCGAGCGGAGCGCCGAGGATCGCGTCGCCGCGGAACGCGCCGAGAAGGTCGCCCGCGCGGAGGAGCTCCTCCGCCAGGCGCGGGAGAAGGCGGGGGAGGGGGCGCTGCGCGAGGCGGGCGACCTCCTCCGCGCGTCCCTGGCGGAGGCTCCCACGGAGTGGAGGCGGACGGAGGACGTGAAGAGTCAGATCGCCTCGATCGACGGCTACCTCGCCGAGGGGCGGGAGCTCGCGCGGCGGGCCGGGGAGGAGGAGGCGGCGGGCCGGTTCGCGGAGGCCCGCGGGACCTGGCTGGAGCTCCTCGGCACGCGCGCCGACGCGCCGGAGGCCCGGGAGGCCTCCCTCCCCTTCGCCATCGAGACCGACCCCCCGGGCGCGCAGGTCTTCCTCGACGCGGAGCCGGTCGAGGGGCGGACCCCCCTCGTCGTCCGGATCAAACCGGGCCACGCCACCGTGCTCGATCTGAACCTCCCCGGCTTCCTCCCGGCCAAGCGGACCCTCGACCCGCGCGGTCCCGACCTCGGGGAGGTCGAGCTCCACCGCGCGCCGACCCGCGTCTCGAAGCTCCCGGGCCCTCCCGCGACCCCTCCCGTCCGGGCCGGAGGCGCCGTCCTCGTCGGGCTGCGGGGGGGAGCCGTCGTCGCGATGGAGGCCGCCGACGGGAAGGAGCGCTGGAGGGTGAACCTCGCGGGCTTCGGCGAGGTCTCCTCCCTCACCGTGGTCGGGGACGACGAGGCCTTCTTCACGGGGACGGACGGGACGGTCGGATGCGTCCGCGTCTCGAGCGGGGAGACCCGCTTCCGCGTCCGGGTGGGGGGGAAGGTCCTATCCTCCCCCGCGATCTCGGGGAGCCTCCTCGTCGTCGGCGCCGGGAGCCAGGTCGTCGCCCTCGACCGGGAGACGGGGTCGGAGCGCTGGCGCAAGCCGTGGGGCTTCTCCGTCTCCCTCCCGGTCCTCGTCTTCCCGCAGGGCTTCGTCGCCTCGGGCGCCGACGGCCGCGTGCGGCTCCTCGCGGCGAGCGACGGGAGCTTCCTGCGGGAGTGGAAGGTGCCGGCGGCCCCGATCGGGGTCGTGCGGGCGAGGGACCGCCTCCTCCTCCTCGCGAGCGGGGGGCAGTTCGTATCCCTCGACCCGGGGCGGGACGGGATCCAGTGGACGGGGCCGCCTCTCGGCCTCGTCCGCCACCCGCCGGTGGCGGGGTCCTCCCGCCTCTTCGTGGCGGCCGGCGAGGACCTCGTCGCCGTCGATCCGGAGACGGGGAGGGAGCTCCAGCGCCGCCCGCTCGGCTTCGCGGTCTCCGTCCCGCCGGAGACGGTGGGGGACGCGGTGTGCGTCGCCGGCGAGCACGGCCGCGTGTCCGTCTTCGAGGAGAAGGGGCTCGAGCGGCGCTGGCAGACCCTCCTCGAGGAGGAGGCCCAGGCCTTCTCCCAGGCGGGGGACGGCGTCCTCGTCGTCACGAGGGGAGGGACGCTCCTCGGATTCGACACCCGTGCGGCTCAACCCGTGGAGAGCGCAGGCCGATAAGTCCACACCCCGCCCCCGGGCCCGAGTCACGAGGCGCAGGCGGCTGCGCGGGGCGGGCCCGAGGTCGGTTCGAGGAAACGTCGAAATGGGACGAGGGTGGTTCTGGCGCTGGAAGCACCGCGCGGCGCAGCGGGCGCTCGCCCTCGATTCGACGCCCGAGCGCTTCGCGGCCCTCTCCCGCGACCTCGCCTCCCAGGGCGCCCACGCGGAGGCGGCCGCCCTCGCGGCCGAGGGCTTCGCCCGGTTCCCCGAATCACCCGAGCTGCGCTCCCTCTTCCTCTCCGCCCGGACCCTCGACCTCGAGCGGCGCCGGCGCCGGGCGGGAGGGGTCGCGCGCGGGGCGTTCTGCGCCGACCTCGTCGGCCTCCACCTCGCCGCGGGGGACCTGCGGGCCGCGAGCGCCGTCGCCGAGGAGCGGGTCGCCGAGGCGGGGGAGGACCCGCAGGCGCGCCTCGCCCTCGCCCGGGTGAAGCTCGCCCGCTTCCACTCGACCCAGGCGGCGGGGGACGGGCTGGAGGCCCTCTCCCTCCTCGAGGGGATCGGCGAGGGGGAGGGGGCGGGGGCGCTGCGCCTCCTCGCGGAGCTCGCCGCCGACGTCGGGGCCTGGCGCGCGGCCCACCTCTACGTCGCACGCTGGCGCGCGCTCGCGCCGAACGATCCCTCCGCGATGCGCCTCCAGGCGCGCCTCGCCGCCCATCGCGGCGAGCCCTCCCCGGACCTCCCCTCGGCGATCCGCCGCGCG
>CBRGOK010000103.1:0-9215 GCA_967798035.1 uncultured bacterium | reverse complement strand
GGTTCGACCCCCGCGGGCGTAGAATCGCCCCGCCGAGACCGACCTGAAAGGAGGGCCTCGTGAAGGCTCTCTGGTGTCTCCTGGTTCACGCCGCGGCCTCGCGACTCTCGCCTGCGCCTGTTCCGAACGCGGGCCCTCCTGTGCAAGAGTCGGCCCCCTCCGCCGGCACTCCTTTCGGCACTCTCCTCCCCTTCGTTCCGCTCGGGATGGAGAGCGTGATGTTCATCGACTTCTCGAGCGGAGGTCTCCCGGAGCAGCTGCGCCCGCAGGCCGCGAAGGAGGAATGGCCCGCGGCGGGCCCCGAGCTCCTCGAGGAGTTGCGGAAACGCTCCCGATCCCTCCGCGGCATCTTCGCGGGGCGGCGTTTCGCCATGCGGGGGTTCGGAGGCGGCGACTTTGAGGGGGTCGAGATCTACGAGTCGGCGAACGACCTTCCAGTCCTCGCCGGACTCTTTCCGGAGGGAGGAGGGTGGAAGAAGGAGATCGTGGCGGGATGCGACGCGTACTCGGGTCCGGCTCAACAGGAGGGCCCCCTCGAGACGTGGGTCGCGGCACCCTCAAAGCGGATCCTCCTCATCGCCACGCGGCGCGGGATGCTCGAAGAGTCCCTCCGTCGCAAGGGTCCAGACGCGGACGCCCTCTTCGGCGCGCTCAGGTGGAAGCGGGGTGCCGACTGGACGTCCCCGATCGTGATCGTCCGGCGCTACGACCCGAGCAACGAGGCCGACGCCTACTCTCCCCTCAACACCAAGGCGAAGGGGTTCGCGCCCGTGACCCGAGGGTTCAAGATCGACGGGCTTCACCTCGAGTACCGCCCCGCGGAGTCTCCCGGCTTCCGGGCATGGGTGAGGACCGAGGATCCCGAGTCCGCCCGGCGCTACTTCGAGGAGCTTCTCTACGCGAGGCCAGCCGTCGCGGGCTTCACGCCCGATCCGCTGGCCGCTCCGCTCGCCGCCTCTCCCTCCGCGCCCGGGGAGATCCTCCTCGATGGGAAGTTCCCCGACCGCGTCCGCCCGCTCATCCCGCTCGTCCTCTTCCAGGCGTTTGGACTCAACATCTTCATTTGACGATCCCCCTCGTCTCGTCCGTCCCTCCTTCGGCGACGACGGAAATGCCCCGACCGAGCCGAACGGCCCTGCGGGCAGGGTGACCCGGCCAGGCTCCGTTCTGCAGGCCACTTCAACGGAGCCGAGGGTAAGGAAGCGTCGAACAGGATGAGTTCCATCGCTTTCCCCCCGACGGAGTACGAGAGGTGGTGCGCCTCCTCCCTAGGCCGCGCGTACCTCTCGAGCGTCCGGGACGTCCTCCGCGGCTGGATCGAGGAGACAGCGTTCGGGAGGGCGGCCGACATCGGCTGCGGCCCGGGGATCACCGCCGAGGGGCTGTTTTCCGCCAAGTCGTGGCCGCTCGGCGTCGACTGCTCCTTCGAGATGGCTCGGAGGGCCGTCGCGCGCGCCCGGGAGCGGGGCGTCGCCGCCGCCTCGGTCGCCGGGAAGATCGAGGCGCTGCCGCTGCGGGATGGCTCGATCGACCTCGTCCTGTGCATCAACTGCCTCGAGTTCGTCGAACGCCGCGAGGTCGCCCTCCGGGAGATCGCCCGGGTTCTCCGGTCGGGCGGGACGGCGATCGTCGGCGTCATGAACCGGAGGAGCGCTTGGGAGATCACTCGGCGCCTCCGGAGACCGTTCACCGACCGCCCCTACTACCGCGGCCGGTTCTTCTCCGAGGACGAGGTGCGCGGCCGGCTCGAGGAGGCTGGACTCGCCGTCCTCGAGGTCCGCTGCGCGGCGCACTTCCCGCCGATCCCGCCGGGACCGCTGGCGGGTCTCTACCGGGGTCTCGACGGCGTGGCGGCTCGCCTTCGATCGAAGGGAGGCGCCGTCCTCCTCGCGCGCAGCCGGAGGCGGTAGCCGGGCTCAGTGCCCGAGCCGCCGGTGCTCGTCGAGGTACTCCCGCACCGCCTTCGCGAACCCGTCGTCCTTCTTGCCGTCGGGGTCGTAGAGCGCCTGGAAGCGGGAGAAGCAGGAGATCGCGTCCCCCACGCTCTTTCGGAAGTCGTACCCTCGCGCGAGGTCGTAGAGCCCCCAGGTCGAGGTCGGATCCTTGGCGACGCACTGGACGAGGAGGTCGATCGAGGCCTTCCAGCGCTCGTGGGCGCGGAGCTTCGCGACCTCGGGGTCGGGAGCGGGGACCTTCTTCCCCGGCTCGGGCGGGAGGAAGCGCAGGGCCTCCTGGCGCCGCTTCTCCGCCTCGGCCAGCCGCTGCCGGAGCCCCTCGAAGTCCCCCTCGTATTCCGAGAGGGCCTTGGGGAGCCGCAGCGAGCTCTCGAGCAGGGCCGTCTTCTTCCCGGCCTCCTCGACGAGGGACTCGAGCGTGCCCTCCCCGAGCATCCCCCCCTTCTTCACCGCCTCGAAGGTCCGCGAGGTCGCCTCCTTGGGGGCGCGCGCCTCCGCCGAGAAGCCGACGAGCGTCTGCGCGTCCGCCGCCGCGACCGAGACCAGAGGCGTCAGGAAGGCAATCCGGGCGCAGAACTCCTGGACCTCCCCGGGGCTGAACCCGACTCGGGAGTCGGGGAAGAGGTCGAGCATGCGCAGCGTCGCGCGATGGACGGCCGCGATCTGCTGGCCCGCCTCGAGGAGGGGCCCCGCGCTGCGGAAGACCGGGTCGTGGATCATCTCGATCGCGGCCGCGCGCGCGTCCGGGACGAGGTCGCGGAGATCGGCGCACTTCGGCGCGGAGTAGGGCTTGAAGGTCCTGTAGAGTTCGGTCCAGGCCTCCCGCTTCTCGGGTCCGAGGAAGCGCACGGCGTACTCCCTCCCGAGGATGTCCTCCCGCAGGCGGGCGAGGTCCCGCTCGAGGGCGTCGATCGGCTCGCGGAGGGCGCGCACGAAGGCCTGGTCCTCGGGGCGGTCCGATTTCCAGACCCGGGCGACGTCCTTGCGCGTCGCCACCTTCCAGTCGAGGGGAGGTGCGTCGACCTTCTCCTTTCCCTGGAGAGGCGCGAGGAGGGCGAACGAGACGAGGAGGAGGCTCACGGGGCTCGCACTCTAATACACGGCGGTCCGCCGGTGGAGACGGGGGCGGCGAGGAACGATTCCGCATCCGTGCAGGGGGAGGATCCGGCGCCTCCCGCCCCGGCCTTTCCGCGGAGGAGGTCCGGGAGTGAAATGTCCGCGCCCTCATGCGAGCCCGAAGGAACCGGAAGGCCTCGCCGGGAGGACCCGACCTCTCGCGGCGCGATCTCCTGAAGGGCCTCGGGCTCGCGGCGGCCGGCGCCGCGGTGCCCCCCGGCCGCGCGATGGCGGCGCGCGCGCCCGCGGCATCGCCCGTTCCCCGCGTCGGGCCAGGTCCGACGCCCGTCTCCTTCACCCTCAATGGAAAGCGCGCGCGCGTCGAGGTCGAGCCGCGCCTCACCCTCCTCGACGTCCTGCGGGAGCGGCTCGACCACACGGGGGCGAAGGAGGTCTGCGACCGCGGCGCGTGCGGAGCCTGCACGGTCCTCCTCGACGGGAGGCCCGTGAACGCCTGCATGGTCCTCGCCCTCGACTGCGAGGGGCGCGACCTCCTCACGATCGAGGGGATCGGGACGCCCGAGTCGCCCGACCGCGCCCAGCGGGCGTTCTGCGAGACCGACGCCCTCCAGTGCGGCTTCTGCACGCCGGGGATGGTGACCTCGATCTACGCTCTCCTCCGCCGCCATCCCGATCCGACCCTCGCCCAGGTCCGCGAAGCCTGCGCCGGGAACCTCTGCCGCTGCGGGACCTACCCGAAGGTGTTCGAGGCGGCGCTGCGCGCGGCGCGGGAGAGGAAGGGCTGATGCCCCGGCGCAAGGAGGTCAAGGGGACCTTCGGCTTCGAGGGTCGGCCGATGGAGGTGAAGATCGAGATCGAGGCCGACCGCCCACGCCCGTGGGACCTCGGGACGAAGTTCTCCGTCGCCGGGACCGCCGTCCCCCGCGTCGACGGGCCCGCGAAGACGACCGGGCGCGCGAAGTACACCTTCGACGTGAGCCTCCCGGGGATGCTCCACGGCGCGGTCCTGCGCTCGCCCCACCCCCACGCGAAGGTCGTCTCGATCGACGCCTCGGCGGCGCGCGGAATGGCGGGCGTCCGCGCGGTCAAGACCTACGAGGGGAAGACGGCCAAGTTCGCGGGCGACGAGGTCGCCGCGGTCGCCGCCGTTACCCCCGAGGTCGCCGAAGACGCCCTCGAGACGATCCGGGTGAAGTACGAGACCCGTCCTTTCGTCGCGACGATCGACGAGGCGATGGCGGAGGGAGCGCCCCGCGTCCACGCGAAGCGCCAGAACGTCGATATGAGCGGGCCCCACGGCGAGGGGGACGTCGAGAAGGGGTTCGCCAAGGCGGACGTCGTCCTCGAGGCGACCTACCGCACCCAGGTCCAGACCCACGCCCCCCTCGAGACGCACGGCTTCGTCGCGAAGTGGGAGGGGGAGGAGCTGACGGTCTGGGCCTCCACCCAGGGAACCTTTTCCGTCCGCGAAGACCTCGCCTCGCACTTCCGGATCCCCGCCTCGAAGGTCCGCGTGATCGCGGAGCATGTCGGCGGGGGCTTCGGATCGAAGTTCGGCGCCGGCTTCTGGGGCGTGTGCGCCGCGGAACTCGCCCGCGAGGCGGGCGCCCCCGTGAAGCTCATGCTCGACCGCAAGGGGGAGCACCTCGCCGCGGGCAATCGCCCCGACTCGATCCAGAAGATGAAGGTGGGCGCGCGGAAGGACGGGACGATCACCGCCTGGGAGGTGCGCACCTGGGGGACGGCCGGGATCGGCGGAGGGGCCGGCGTCGCGAACCCGATGATCTACGACCTCGGCGTGACCCGGAAATGGGAGGCCGACGTCTACACGAACGCGGGCCCCGGCTGCGCGATGCGGGCTCCGGGCCACCCGCAGGGCTCCTTCGCCCTCGAGGGGATGCTCGACGAGGTCGCCGCCGCGATCGGGAAGGACCCGCTCGAGCTCCGGACGAAGATCGATGGGCACCTCGCCCGGCGGGAGCAGTGGCGGATCGGCGCGGAGAAGATCGGCTGGCACCGCCGGGGGGTCCTCAACGAGGGCGCGGGGCGCGTGCGTCGCGGCCTCGGCTGCGCCGCCTCGACCTGGGGGAACGCGGGGGACACGGGCGTGCAGGTCGGCGTCGCGATCCACCCCGACGGCTCGGTCGAGGTCAAGAACGGCTGCCAGGACATCGGCACGGGGACCCGGACGTTGATGGCGGTGATCGCCGCGGAGGAGCTCGGCGTCGAGCCCGCCCGGATCGCCGTCCGCCTCGGCGACACGAACCTCGGCGTCGGCCCCGCGAGCGGAGGATCGACGACCGCCCCGAGCGTCGGCCCGGCCGTGCGCGAGGGCGCCTACCGCGCGAAGCGCGCGCTCTTCGGGAAGGTCGCCTCCCGGCTCGGGGCGAGGCCCGAGGCCCTCGAGGCGGGAGGGGGTCGGGTCTTCGTCCGCGACGACCCCTCGAAGGGGATCTCCTGGAAGGAGGCGTGCGCGAGCCTCGGCGCGACGCCGATCGAGGTCACCGGAGAGCGCCGCGGGAACTTCGGCGGGTGGAGAGGGGACAACGCCGGGTGCCAGTTCGCCGAGGTCGAGGTCGATACGGCGACGGGGATCGTCCGCGTCCTCAAGGTCGTCGCGATCCAGGACGCGGGGACCGTCATCGACCGGCTCACCTTCGAGAGCCAGGTGATCGGCGGCGTGATCCAGGGCCTCTCCTTCGCCCTCTTCGAGGAGCGGGTGATGGACCGCCGGTTCGGCGTGATGCTCAACCCCAACCTCGACGCCTACAAGATCGCGGGCTCCCTCGACATGCCCGAGATCGAGGCGATCCCCTTCGAGATCCGGCCCGGGTTGAACGACTGCGGCATCCTCGGCCTCGGCGAGCCGCCGGTGATCCCGACGGCGGCGGCGATCGGGAACGCCGTCTCGCACGCGATCGGCGCGCGGATCCGGGAGCTGCCGATCACGCCGGCCCGCGTCCTCGCCGCGCTCTCCTCCCCCGCCGGGCCCGAGGGTGGACGATGAGAGCCTTCGAAGTCGTCCTCCCCCGCTCGCTCGAGGAGGCGCGGGCGGCGCTGGCGGAGGAGGGGTCGGTCCTGAAGGCGGGAGGCATCGACCTCCTCGATCGCCTGAAGGAGCGGCTGACCTCCCCCGACACCCTCGTCTCTTTCCGCGACGTCCCCGGCCTCGACCGGATCGAGGCGGGTCCTGACGGGATCCGGATCGGGGCGCTCGTCACCCTCGCCCGGATCGCCGAGGACCCCCTGATCCGGGAGCGGGCGACCGCGCTCGCGCGCGCCGCCGGCGACGCGGCGACTCCGCAGATCCGGAACCTCGCGACCGCCGGCGGGAACCTCGTCCAGAAGACGCGCTGCTGGTACTACCGGCACCGCGACCTCCCCTGCCTCAAGCGGGGGGACGATCTCTGCCCCGCCCTCGAGGGTCGAAATCGCTACCACGCGATCCTCGCCTACGGCCGCTGCCCCTCCGTCCACGCGAGCAACCTCGCTCCCGCCCTGATCGCGCTCGACGCGCGCCTGCGGATCGAGGGGCCCCGCGGCGCGCGCGAGTCGGAGGTCGAGTCGTTCTTCGCGAACGATCCGGCGGATCCCTCCCGCGAGAACAC
Source organism: uncultured bacterium (assembly GCA_967798035.1). Taxonomy (GTDB): domain Bacteria; phylum Planctomycetota; class UBA1135; order UBA1135; family JAKEFM01; genus JAKEFM01. The sequence continues at coordinate 2,575 of CBRGOK010000103.1, read as the reverse complement.
CCTCGCCCCGGGCGAGGTGATCACGCACCTCCTCGTTCCGGGCGGCCGCGGACGCAGCGCCTATCGCGAAGTCCGCGAGAAGCAGTCGTTCGACTGGCCGCTCGTCTCCGCGGCCGCCGCCGTCCGCCTCGAGGGGGGCCGGGTCGCCGCCCTCCGCGTCGCCCTCGGCGCCGTCGCCCCCGTCCCGCTCCGCGCCAGGGGGGTCGAGGAGGCCCTGGTCGGTACGGTCCCGGATCCGGCCTCCGTCCGGAACGCCGCGTCGCGGGCGTTTGCCGCGGCGCGCCCCCTCGCGGAGAACGCCCACAAGGTCCCGATGGGGATCGCCTGCCTCTCGGACACGATCCTCGAGGCGATCGGGCCGCCGTGATTCCCCCGTCCCCTTCTCCGCCGGCCGGAGCCGCCTGCCTCCGCCTCCGGACGAAGACGATGTACACCCCGGTCTCGCGACCCGCGCCCGACCCGCAGCGCTCCTGGCGCACGGCCGCCTACTGGTGCCAGCGGACGATGCGGCCGACGGGACCCGACGACGAGCCGGCCGAGCCGAAGGCCTGCGTTCCCCCGCGCGCGTGCTACGAGGGAGAGGGGGCGGGATGAGTCGCCGCTCGCTCCTCCTCCTCGCGGCGATCTCCTTCCCCGGCGCAGCCGGCTCGATCCAGGAATCCCGGCCCGCGCCCGCCGACGCCGCCGCGGAGGTCTGGGAGATCGTCGCCTTCGGCGAGCGCATCGGGCTCCCTCCGACGTCCCACTTCCGCCGGGTGGATCGGGGGCGCGGGGCGATCCACATCCTCTACGCCTGCCCCCCGTTCGAGCTGCGCCGCCACTACAACGAGATCTACCGGACGCACTCCTCCGACCTCGCGGTCGTCGAGAAGGCGGCGGACGTCGCCCGGGCCCGCGGGGAGGACGTCCGGATCGAGAGCGTGGAGGCGACCGCCGAGGGGTCGTGCCCGGTCACGCGCGCGCTCCTCGACGCCTCCCTCCCGCGCCGGGTCTACGTGGTCCTCCACGAGAACGCGCATGTCGCGCTGCGGTGCGACCTGACGGTCGAGGAGCCCCTCGCCGACGCGATCGCGTCGATCGGCTGCGAGGCGTACCTCGAGGAGCGGTTCGGACCCGACTCGCCGCAGCTGCGCTCCGCCCGGCGCTCCCGGGCGCGGTACGACCGGCTCTGCGCCTTCGTCGAGGAGGTGTACGAGGGGCTCGCCCTCCTCTACGCGACCCTCCCCGCCGACCCCGTCCGGCGGGACCGGCTTCGCCGCGACGCCCTCGAGGAGGCGCGCGGGCGGTTCGCGGACCTCGTCGCGGAGGATGGCTGGGGCTTCGAGCGGGACGACCTCAACAACGCCTTCCTCACGCGGCAGCACACCTTCGCGCGTTATCGCCCCCTCGCGTTCGCGGCCGCCGGGGCCTTCGAGCGGCCGCGCGAGGCCATCGCCCGGATCCTCGCCGTGCCGGAGTCAGAGGAGCGGGCGATCGCCTACCTCCGCCGGCTCGCCGCGCCCGCCCCCGCGACGCCGGGATCCCCGCGCTAGCCTGGATTCCGCGAGGTCCATTCCCGGCTCCGCGGAGGAGGCGCGTGCCGGCCTCCCGCCCCGCAACCCGAACCGCGCGCTCGGCGCGACGAGAACGGGAGGGGCTCGCGACGCTATTGGATCGTGATGGAGAGGCCGTGGGAGACGTTGAGACAGGTGGGGCCGAACCCGGGCAAGCCTCCCTGCGCGAAACCCTGGACGCAGAGCGTGACCCCGACGAGCGCCGTCATGTTCGGGATGGGAAGGGCCCAGCTCGGGGAGGGGCAACAGCTCCAGGGAACGATCCCCAGGGGGTAGGTGTCGATGAAGGAGAAACACCCGAGGGGCGAGGCCGGGCAGACCAGAGGGAAGAACGGACCAGAGGTCGGGCACGAGGAGAGGGTCGGGATCGGGTCGGGAGTCGGATCGCAGAACCCGACGGCCAGCCATCCGCCCAGGTTGAAGAAGAACCCGCTCCCGACGACTCGGAAGGCGCCGTTGCCGACCTGCGGGGCGCCGTTGCAGGAGATCGTGGGCGTCGCTCCACCGAGGAAGCAGGTGACGGCGCCCGTCCCCGGGCCGACCTCGACGCACTGGGCGACGGCGGGCGGGCCGAGGGCCGCGAAAAGAAGGCAGGCGAGGGCCACGCGCAACTTCGACGAGGGGCGCATCGGAGTGTTCCCTCCGGATCGAGGACGGCTACCCCACGCACGGGATCGTAGGCCACCTCGGCCACGGGTTCCACCGCGCCAAGGCAGCAGGCGACTGGTCGGACGAGGGGGTCGACGTCATGACCTGGGAAGCGATTCGCGCCGCCCCCCATGAGACCCCGGATCAGGCCTCCAGGACAGAGCCTCAGGGATGTCGGGCGGAGGCCGAGAGGAGCGGGCCGAATCCGCACGCGTTGGCGAGTCGGCCGAGCAGGGATCGTCGGGAAGCGGGGGCGAATCCTTCCGCGCCTCCCCCCCGGAAGAACGCCTCGAGCCCGTCCCGAGCGTCGAGGATCGGGACACGACGCCGCAGGAGGCGGCGGAGCTCGGCGCCCCGCGTTCGGACCTCGACGT